>CAZOUZ010000152.1:0-3816 GCA_964583115.1 uncultured Dehalococcoidales bacterium | reverse complement strand
GAATTGATATCAATTATTACCTGAACCGGAGGCGGGATACATCGGAAAGACTGCCCTGGTCGGTAATAGACTCAGGCACCAGACCCGGCTTTCTCGAAGGCGAACTGGACAGGGCGCTGGCGAACGAGCCAAAAGAATTAATAGAGAACGCATAAACCCGGTAAAATTAGGTAATTTCCCCAATTGACAAACAGACTGTCCCGTGTTATATATTAGTTGAAAACCAGCGACCGAAAGGCGCTGAGCTAACAGGAAGGAACATTAACAACCTGAGTCCGCTTGGATCGGACACGACCGAGACGGCAATAATAGAAACAAAGAAGTGCCTTCTCCGGCTATGTCCGGGAAGGTTTTTTTAATTTCCAACAGGCTCAGAGGGAAACTGAAGTGATTAAAATAGGATTCATCGGAGCCGGCACTGTAGGCACCGCCCTGGCTATCGAACTTAATAACCGGGGATACCGGGTGGTGGCTGTGTCCAGCCGGAGACAGGCATCGGCTGATAAGCTGGCGCAGACAATCGAAGGCTGCCGCGCCGTTGAGAACAACCAGGCCGTAGCCAACGCTGCCGACCTCGTTTTCATCACCACTCCGGACGGCGTAATTCCCCAGGTAGCCTCCGGGGTAAAGTGGCATGAGGGGCAGAGCGTCGTCCACTGCAGCGGCGCCGATTCAACCGAGACACTCGAGCCGGCCAGGAAACTGGGAGCGCAGGCAGGAGCATTTCATCCTTTACAATCCTTCGCCAGCGTGGAACAGGCAATAGAAAATATACCCGGCTCCACCTTCGCCGTAGAAGCCGAGGAACCGCTGCTGACCACCCTCAAGGATATGGCTATCGCCCTCAACGGAGACTTCATCGAGCTGCAAGCCGAAGACAAAGTGCTTTACCACGCCGCCGCTGTCATAGCCTGCAACTACCTGGTAACCCTGGTCAAGCTGGCTACAGACCTGTG
This sequence comes from uncultured Dehalococcoidales bacterium, assembly GCA_964583115.1. Classification (GTDB taxonomy): domain Bacteria; phylum Chloroflexota; class Dehalococcoidia; order Dehalococcoidales; family UBA2162; genus CAYVOV01. The sequence goes on along the minus strand of CAZOUZ010000152.1, from coordinate 2,860 downwards.
GCAGACCTTTGACATTCCGACCGACCAGGCGACAAAAGCGCTGCTGCCGCTATTGAGAGGGACAATTAGTAATATCGAAAACGTCGGTATTCCCCAGTGCCTTACCGGACCTCTTGCCCGGGGCGATACCGGCACTATAGAGAAGCACCTTAAAGCGCTGGAAAAGACGGCTCCTGCCGTACTGCCTGCCTACCGTGAGCTAGCCCGCCAGACAATTCCGGTTGCCCTGGCTAAAGGGAAGATAAACGAACAGCAGGCACAGGAGCTGCAAAATATACTGAGAGAACCTGCACGAATCGCAGGTTGATAAAAATGGGGGTGAAAACAATGAGAGTGATGCTCAAAAGCAAGATTCATCGAGCCCGCATTACCGATGCCAATATCGACTATGAAGGCAGCATTACCATCGACAAAGAGCTTATGGAAACCGCCGATATTCTCCCCTATGAGCAGGTAGAAGTGCTGAATATCAACAACGGTGCCCGTTTCAGCACCTACGCAATCGTCGGTGAAAGGGGTGAAATCTGCCTGAACGGGGCTGCCGCCAGGCTAGGCATAAAAGGAGACCTGGTTATCATCCTTTCCTACTGCCATATCCCGGATGATGAAGCCGATAATATCACCCCCAAACTCGTGTATGTTAACGAGAAAAACGCCGTCGCCGGACCCAAACGAACCATTGAATTCACCTCCCTGTAGGGAAAGGTGGGGGGCAAAGTCCGACGAATAATCAAGGAAGGTTAAAGAGGGGCAGAGCCCCTCTTTAATTTCGTTAAGGCGGTAAGCGGGAATAGATATATAAGGGGACAGGGTTTTACTAATATGAAGGTTGTCGAGACAATTGCCGAAATGAGGCGGATAAGACAGCAAGTTAGCGAACCCTTCGGCTTCGTCCCGACGATGGGCTATCTCCACGATGGCCACCTTTCACTGGTCAAAAGAGCCAGGGAGGAAAACCCCACCATATCCGCCAGCATCTTCGTCAATCCTACCCAGTTCGGACCCTCCGAGGACTTCGAGAGCTATCCACGGGACTTCCAGCGGGACTTAGCCCTGCTGGAGGAGGAAGGGGTGGAATTCGTTTTTATGCCCCCAACTAAAGAAATGTATCCGGAGGGCTATAACACCTGGGTGGATGTAGAGAAGGTAACAGAACGATTAGAGGGTGCTGCCCGCCCTACCCACTTCCGGGGAGTAACCACGGTAGTCGCCAAACTGTTTAACATCCTGGAACCCACCCGGGCTTACTTCGGGCAGAAGGACGCCCAGCAGCTTGCCGTCATCAGGAAGATGGTTACCGACCTGGATATGAACCTGGAAGTGGTTGCTTGCCCCACAATACGCGAGCCTGACGGACTGGCAATGAGCAGTCGCAATTCCTACCTCAAGCCCGATGAGCGCAGGGCGGCGGCAGTCCTCTACCAGGCGCTTAAGCTGGCGAAGCAGCTATGGTCGCAGGGCGAAAAGGACGCTGAAAAAATACGCCGGAAAATGACGGAGCTTATCCAGACACAGCCTTTAGCCAATATCGATTACGTCAGCGTAGCCGACAATGTAACCCTTGAGGAACTCGACGAGGTAAAAACACCGGCGCTGGTATCGCTGGCGGTCAAAATCGGTAAGCCGAGACTCATCGATAATACCGTGCTGGAATAAATAGTCGGGAAATAAAGATACAGGAGCGTTAAGATGTCGCAAGAAAAGAAAAAAAGTTCAGCAAAAAAAGTTGAAATCCCTCCGGTACAGGTCGCACTCGACCTGATCGACCTGCCCAGGGCAATCCAGATAGCCGAGGAGGCGGTAAAGGGAATCCTCGCCGAGACCGGAGACATCTCCAAAGCCTGGGTGGAAGCCGGGACTCCGCTGATAAAGTCCGAGGGTATGAGCGCCATCCGTGAGCTTCGCGCCAAGTTCCCCGGGCACACCATTTGCGCCGATATGAAAGTAATGGATGCCGGTGCCACAGAGGTGGAGATTGCCGCCAAAGCCGGCGCCAACATCGTCTTCATCCTCGGCTGTGCGCCGGACTCCTGTATCAGTGAGGCGATACTGGCCGGGAAAAAGTACGGAGTGAAAATAGCGGCCGACCTGATTTCGGTCAAGGACCCGCCGCAGCGCGCCGTGGAGCTTGGAGAAATGGGAATAGACATCGTAAACGTTCACGTCGGGCTTGACCAGCAGGTGCTGGGAGTCAAGCCCATAGATTTAGTCCGGGAGATATCGAAGGCGGTCTCCGGGAAGGTCTTGATTTCTGCCGCCGGTGGCATCAACAGTGAAACGGCAGTGCAGGCTTACGAAGCCGGCGCCGATATCATTATTGTCGGCGGTTCCCTGTACAAGGCAAAAAGTCCCGAAGAATCGGCAAGAAAAATCGTGCAATCACTGAAGTCGGGCAAACCCATCAAGACCAAAGAATTCCTGAAATACGATAAAGAGCACCTGGTAGACGCCTTTATGAAGGTAAGCACCGCCAATATCAGCGACGCCATGCACAGAACGGGAGAACTGAGAGGGCTGCAACCGGTATGGGTCGGTGGGCCCGGAGAGCTCAAGTTTGCCGGTCCGGCGGTAACGGTAAGGACCTATGACGGCGACTGGAGCGCCCCCGTACAGGCTATCGACCATGCCAACCCGGGAGATGTCCTCGTCATCGACGCCTGCCAGGGCGAGATTGCCGTCTGGGGCGAGCTGGCAACAAACAGCTGCATCAGCAAAGGAGTCGTCGGGGTGGTAATAGACGGAGCCGTCCGCGACATCGACGATATAAGAAAAATAAAGTTCCCTCTATTCGCCCGCCACTTAACACCGACCGCCGGAGAGCCGAAAGGCTTCGGCGAAATCAACGCCCCGATTGAAGTCT
>CAZOUZ010000151.1:0-3963 GCA_964583115.1 uncultured Dehalococcoidales bacterium | reverse complement strand
GCTTCTGGAAGAGGGTGGAGATTACTGTCTCCAGCTTGAACCCCGAATCAGCCAGCAGGCTTTCAACTTCCCGGTAGCTGTAGATGGTGGCGTGGCTGTAGAAGCGGTGTCCTTCCTCTTTTTTCATCTGGTAAAACCTGCCCCAGGGGCTTTCCAGCAGCACCACTCCAAGCACCAGCTTGCCGTCCGGTCTCAGGATGCGGCGGGCTTCCCGCAGGGCGATAACCGGCCTATCAAGGAAGCAGAGGGTAACTATCAGGAAAACGGTGCCGAAGCTCCCTCCGGTGAAAGGTAGCTCTTCCCCTTTGCCGGGAAGGACTTTTATTCCCCGCTGCTTCGCTATTTCAAGGAGCTTTGCCGATGGGTCGATGCCGGTCTCTATGCCGAGGGCTTGAGCGAAGCGCCCGCTGCCGACTCCCACCTCGAGCCAGGGTTCCGGCAGTGAAGCCAGTACCTGCTGAAAGGCTTTGACCTCGCTGTCGAAGATTAGCTCCCCGTCCTCTTCATCGAACCAGGCGTCGTATTCCGCAGCCATGGGGTCGAAGAGCGCCTTATTACCGTTTTCCGTTGGACCAGCCATATTTACTTCTTACCCGGTTTGTCCGGTACCGCTTGAGGGAGAGTCTCTCCGAGGCTGGCGATAATCTCGGCATCGTAACGCTCGACATTACCCTCGTCGCACAGCTTGGCAAGCTCAGGGTCTATGGGCAATTGCCCGAGGAATGGCGTATTGAACTCCTTCGCCAGTGCTTCACCCTGGCTCTTGCCGAAAAGCTCAATCTTCTTATCGATTTCCGGCACGTACAGGTAGCTCATATTCTCCACTACCCCGAGCACCGGTTTATTCATTTGCTGTGCCATGCGTATCGCTTTTGTCACAATCATCTTGGTAAGGTCTTGAGGGGTAAGAACGATGACCACGCCGGAGACGGGAAGCGTCTGCATTACCGTCAGCGGGGCGTCCGCTGTGCCCGGCGGAAGGTCAACGATAAGATAGTCCAGTTTGCCCCAGAGTACCTCTTCCCAGAACTGGGTAATCGCCTTTCCGATGAGGGGACCGCGCCAGATAACAGCCTCGTCTTCACTGGGCAAAAGGAGGTTTATCGACATAATCTCGATACCCGACTTCGACAGCACCGGCAGAATCCCGCTTTCGTTGCCGGAAGGCCGGTCGGTAATGCCGAACATCCTGGGGATACTGGGCCCGGTGATGTCGGCATCCAGAATACCTACGTCATAGCCCTGACGCTTGAGGGCTACGGCGATGAGGCTGGATACCAGTGACTTGCCCACTCCTCCCTTACCGCTCATTACGGCAATGACGTTACCTATCTCGTTCAAATCGCTCGGCTTGGCATCGGTGAACTCGATGGTGATGTCCTTCACCTTGTCAAGCTTCTCGATGGCCTCTCTTGTTTTATCTTTAATCCAGTCCTGGGCACCCGGAATCAGTCCGGTAGAAGCCAGAGTAACCTTAACGCTATTGTCATCTACAGTAATCTCGCGGACTATATTCAGGTCTACTATACTGCGCATAGCTGCCGGTACAAGCACTCCCTGAAGGCTACTCCTTATTTGTTCTTCGGTTGACATAAAATCTCCTCCGTATCAGATATGTTATCTCTTGCTCTCCCCATTAATGCAGCCTGTCCATCAGGTTGGGCAGCTTGCCTGCGATATAGAGACCGATTGCCTCGTCGATGTTCTTGATATCGGTAACTACGGCATCGATGTCGTGGCTCTTCATACTTTCAAAGGCACCCCAGCCCATGCCGCCGGAGATAAGCACCTGGCAATCGGCAAGAGCCTCAGCCATACTGGCGTGTCTCGACTCCGCTCCGTCATCGTAGCCGTGGCGCTCTCCCGGCGCTATCTCAGAGGGCTGATGAGCGGCAAACGTGTGGTGTCCGGCTTTGTCTCGTGTTTCCTTGTTTATTACCTTACCGTCTTCTACGGTAACCACGATGTACAGCGGCGCTCTACCGAAGTGCTGGCTGATTGTGGTGCCGTCTTCGGTAATAGTGGCGATTTTCATTTATTCCTCTCCTCCGTTTTCCTGTTTTACTTCAAGATTGTATTTCGGTTTTCCACCGTTAAAAGATAATTTGACGTTGACCTTCTTCCCTTCGGAAAGGAGTTTCTCCGATTCATCACGCAGTTTCTTTGACTCATCGGACTGGAGGAAGGTTATCACCATCTCGTACTTTTTCTGTAGTTCTTCGTCGTCATCATCGACATCCCTGAGAAGCTCCCGAAGGCAGTTATTCAGCTCCTGCTCGGCAAGGCATTTTATGCACTTGCCCGGTATCTGATTTGTCGAATACCTGGGTTCGAGGTTTACAGAATCCATAGTTTTGAGCTCCTTACCTGTTAAGAGATTTTAATACCAGCTTCCACAGGGTTTCTATCTGTCTGGATACCCCGTTATGTGCATATTCAACGACCGGCAGGCCGTGTACCATCGCTTCCGTAAAAATGTTATCGAAAGGAATCCGGGAGGCCACCTCTACTCCCTGACCGAGGCAGTAGTTCTCAATCTGCCGGGTGTTGCCTTCGTTAATATCATACTTGTTGATGCAGACGAGGGGCCGGACGTTGAAATGACGGCAGACGCCGAGCACCCTCTCCAGGTCGTGTATTCCCGATAGCGTCGGCTCGGTTACCAGCAGGGCAAGGCTGGCCCCGGACAGGGATGATATCACCGGGCAGCCGATGCCCGGCGGTCCGTCGGTTATCGTGTAGTCAAGCCCTGTTTTCTCAGCTATTCCCTTCGCCTGCTGCCTGACGGTGGCGACCAGCTTCCCCGAGTTCTCCTGGGCGATTCCCAGCCTGGCATGGACGAGTGGCCCGTACTTCGTATCTGAGATAGTCCACTGACCGGCAAGGTTCTCTTTCATTGTTATAGCTTCTACCGGACATATCTGGGAGCAGAAGCCGCAGCCTTCGCAGGAGACGGCGTCGACCCTGAAGTCCTCAATCGCGTCGAACCGGCACAGCTCCTGGCACAGGCCGCAGCCGGTGCACAGGTCTTCATCGATTACGGCAACCTGCCCGCTCCAGAATTCGTGCTCCTCCCGCGGACGCGGTTGAAGGAGAAGATGCAGGTCGGCGGCATCCACGTCACAGTCGGCTAGCACCTTGCTCTCGGCGATGGCGGCAAAAGAGCCGACGATACTTGTTTTGCCGGTGCCCCCTTTACCGCTAAGTACAACCAGTTCTTTCATTTACAATATCCCGAATCCTGTCGAAAAGACCGGCGAAGCTTATCTGCCACTGCGGCATACCCTCGGCAAGGGTTATGCCTTGAGAATAGAGATTGGCAATCTCTCTCTCCAGAGGAATGGTGAGCAGCACCGGTATATCTTCTTTACGGCAGAATTCAGCAACCTCCTTATCATCGGTGCCGGCGCGGTTGATTACCACGCCGCACGGTATATACAGTTCCTTCATTGTTTCCACCGCCAGCTCCAGGTCATTCAGTCCGAACGGGGTCGGCTCGGTTACCAGCAGGCAAAAATCACTGTCCTTTACCGATTCCACTACCGGACACGAAGTCCCGGGCGGAACATCAACGATAACTATATTATCATGATTAGCCTTTTCTTTCACCTTTCGGATTACCGGCGGCGCCATAGCCTCGCCAATGGTGAGCTTGCCGTGAGCAAATTCAATGCTGTCCGCGTTTCCGGATTCGATGATGCCCGCCTCTCTGCCCTTTTCCGAGATAGCCTTTTCCGGACAGAGGTAACTACAGGCGCCACAGCCGTGACACAGGTTTGAAAAGACCAGCACGTGCTTGCCGAGGACGGCAATGGCATTGTAAGCACAGACCTCGGCGCACTTCCCGCAGTAGCTGCACTTTTTTTCGTCCACCTCGGGGACCGGAACGTTGGCGGGTTCGCGCGCGGTGATGACCGGCTTCAAAAATATATGAGCGTTCGGCTCCTCGACATCGCAGTCGAG
>CAZOUZ010000150.1:0-4078 GCA_964583115.1 uncultured Dehalococcoidales bacterium | reverse complement strand
CGTCAGAGGAGCGGGTAAAGCATGCCGATGTGGTGATAAATAATACCGGCGACCTTGAAGAGGTGAGGGCAAAAGTAAAAGAATTGTGGGAGAAACTTCACGCCTGAGAAATGGCGGTCGGGAAATTTTTTAAAAAAATTTATGCGTAAGGGCTGGAAACTACTTGACAAATTTTAATATTGATGATAGTATGGTAGTTTGTAGTTATGCCGCTTAACGTTTCCGCTTTTATTTTAAATCCTACTTTGCACCCCCCCGGTAACTATGTATTTTTTTCGAGACTTTTAGCACGGTAGTTCGAGAATTCTGTATACCTGTTTTACCTATTTAAGGAGTGAAGTAAGCTATGGTTTTTGTATCCCCAAAGCCCACCGGAAAGGTGTCGTACCACGGTTCCAGGAAATCTTATGCCAAATTGCCGCAGATACTTGAAGTCCCCAACTTGATTAAAGTCCAGATGGAATCTTTTCACTGGTTCCAGCAGGAAGGTCTGAGGCAACTGCTGGAAGAGATATCTCCTATCAAGGACTTCACCGGTAACAGAGAGGAGATAAGCTTTGTCGGTTACGAGTTTCGTGACCCCCGCTACTCCGAACAGGAGTGCTACCAGCGGGACCTGACCTATTCAGCCCCTCTCTATGTCAGGACGAGGTTGCTCACCAAAGGGACCGGTGAAATCAAGGAGCAGGACCTGTTTTTCGGTGATGTCCCTCTGATGACAACCCGGGGGACCTTTATTACCGCCGGAGCTGAACGGGTAGTGGTAAGCCAGTTGCTCCGTTCTCCCGGTGTCTACTTCATCGGTGCAGAAGACCCTTCCAGCGGCCGCAGGTTGTGTAATGCCAAGCTGGTTCCCGACCACGGAGCCTGGTTGGAGTTCGAAAGCAATAGCCAGGGTGTAATCTCAGTAAAGATAAACGGCAAACGGAAGGTCCCGGCGACCACGCTGTTACGCGCCATCGGCTACAGCGAAGACGAGGAGCTTTACAGCCTGTTCTCCCAGGAAGGAGACAGTCCGGAGCGCCGCTTTATCAGTGTAACTATAGAGCGTGAACCTCTTATCAGGGATAAATCCGAAGCCCTGGTAAGCATCTACAGGAAATTACGCCCCGGTGACCCGCCTAATATTGAAAATGCCAGAAGACTTATCGAAAATATGTTTTTCAATCCCCTGCACTATGACCTGGGGTATGTAGGAAGGTATAAGCTCAACAAGCGCCTGGGGCTTAACGTCCCGGAAGACCAGCGGGCTTTAACAAAGGAAGATATTGTCGAGATAGTCAGGCACATAATTATGGTCAACAGCGGCACCGATAACGCCGACGATATTGACCATCTCGGAAACCGGCGGGTGCGCACCGTTGGTGAACTGGTCCAGAACCAGTTCCGCATCGGTCTGATGCGCCTGGAGCGGGTTGCCAGGGAACGGATGAGCACTATTCCTACGGAATCGGCTACCCCCAGTACCCTGGTCAACATCCGCCCTGTGGTGGCGGCTATAAGAGAGTTCTTCGGCAGCTCGCAGTTATCGCAGTTTATGGACCAGACAAACCCTCTGGCCGAGTTGACTCATAAGCGCCGCCTTTCGGCGATGGGTCCGAGAGGACTTTCCCGCGACCGCGCCGGCTTTGAAGTCCGCGATGTCCACTATTCTCACTACGGCAGAATCTGCCCTATCGAGACGCCGGAGGGACCTAACATCGGGCTTATCGGCTCTCTTGCCACCTACAGCCGTGTCAACCGCTACGGTTTTATCGAGACCCCGTACCGCAAGGTCGTCTTCGAGGCGGACGGCGATTACGATAAGCTGGTCGGGAGAAAGATAAGGGAGACGGTAATCAATGATAGCAAGGTCGTGATGAGAGCCGGAACGACGGTTACTGCCAAGCATGTGAGTAGATTGGCAGAGTTGTCTCCCCGGACGGTGAAGGTGGTGCCTTATGTCTCCGACGAGGTGGTCTACCTCCCGGCTGATGAGGAGGATAAATATACGATTGCCCAGGCTAATGCCAGCCTTGACGAAAACAGCCAGTTCGTGGATGAAAGGGTTGAAGCCAGGCAAGGGGGCCAGTACATACGAGAGGTCCCCGATAAAATCGACTATATGGATGTATCACCGAAGCAGATATTCAGCGTCGCCGCTTCTCTGGTACCCTTCCTGGAGCACGACGATGCTAACCGTGCCCTGATGGGCTCCAATATGCAGCGGCAGGCTGTGCCCCTGCTTTCCCCGAAGGCTCCCCTGATAGCTACCGGTATGGAGGCGGAAGCCGCCGAATACAGCGGGCAGGTACTGTTTGCCAGAAATGCCGGAATCGTGACCTCGGCTACAAGCTCGCAGATTGTAATTACCATCGATAACGGTGTTGAAGACGTCTATCCGCTGATGAAGTTTGTCCGTACCAATCAGGGGACCTGTATTAACCAGCGCCCGATAGTGAACAAGGGTGACCGTGTCGAGGCGGGGCAGGTCCTTGTTGACAGCTCGTCCGTGGAGCAGGGAGAGTTAGCCCTGGGGCAAAATGTGCTCTGCGCCTTTATGAGCTGGGAAGGCTATAACTTCGAGGACGCCATTATCGTCAGCAGTCGTCTCGTTGAAAGGGATACTTTCACCTCTATCCACATCGAGAAACATGAGGTGGAAGCCCGGGATACCAAGCTGGGGCCCGAGGAAATCACCAGAGACGTGCCTAACGTGGGCGAGGAAAGTCTGCGGGAGCTTGATGAGGACGGCATTATCCGGATTGGGGCCGGAGTCGGCCCGGACGATATACTCGTCGGCAAGATTACTCCCAAGGGAGAAGCCGAGCTTTCGGCTGAGGAAAAACTGCTGCGGGCTATATTCGGCGAGAAAGCCCGGGAGGTGAAGGATACGTCTCTCCGGGTGCCTCACGGTGAGTGGGGCAAAGTAATTAACGTAAAAGAATTTACCGGCAATGACCTGCCTGCCGGAGTTAATCAGCTTGTGCAGGTCTGGATTGCCCAGAGAAGAAGGAACGCCGTGGGTGATAAGCTGGCGGGGCGGCATGGCAACAAGGGGGTTGTCTCAATTATCGCCCCGGCAGAAGAGATGCCTTTCCTTCCCGACGGCACTCCGGTGGACATTATCCTGAATCCGGTAGGTGTCCCGTCGCGGATGAATATCGGGCAGGTGCTTGAGACTCATCTCGGCTGGGGAGCCAAGATACTCGGTTTCAAGGCGCTTACTCCCGTCTTCGATGGCGCCAATGACGTCACCATCGAGGATGTCCTGGCAAGGGCCTGGATGGCCCAGAAAGCCGGGGCGGTTGACCTTGACCCCGGTGATGACAATGAAGCCCTGAAACTGGACGTAGTAAAAGACTGGGTTGCGGGCCAGGGCTATGATGCGGAAAGGGTGTTCAGTGATGACTGCCCGGGAGAAGCAAAGGAAGTCTGTCTGCGGCTCTGGCTTGAGGAACTCGGAACGGATGGTCGCAACTTCAGTATTGAGGAGCTTGAGCAGGTTGCGGCTAAGGTCAGTGCGGAAAAGAATATCCCGTCACCCGTCATCGGTAAGGTTATCCTGCGTGACGGGCGTACCGGTGATACGTTTGACCAGCCGATAACGGTGGGACAAATCTATATGATGAAGCTTAACCATCTTGTTGAGGATAAGGTCCACGCCCGCTCTACCGGTCCTTACTCGCTGATTAGCCAGCAGCCTCTGGGCGGCAAGGCCCAGTTCGGCGGTCAGCGCTTCGGTGAAATGGAGGTATGGGCGCTGGAAGCCTATGGCGCCGCCCACAATCTCCAGGAGGTCCTGACGATTAAATCGGACGACGTTATCGGTCGGGCTAAAGCCTATGAGGCAATAGTTAAAAATGAGGACATTCTCCAGCCCGGAGTGCCGGAATCGTTTAAGGTCCTGGTTAAAGAGCTGCAAAGCCTGGGACTTGCTATCGAGGTAATAAATGAAGAAGAGAAGGTTGCCCTCACCGGAGACAGCGGCAGGATGCCCAAGCTGGATGCAGCCCTTGAGACGGGTGAAGGACTAATCGAGACCGGGGCAGAGGGCGAAGCATTAGTCCCTGTTGAGGAATCGGCAGGAGAAGCCGGG
>CAZOUZ010000149.1:0-4152 GCA_964583115.1 uncultured Dehalococcoidales bacterium | reverse complement strand
ACTGGACGAGGTTAATAACGCCTCCGCCTGGAAGCATGTTGACCTGGATGAAGTGGTTAAAATCAAAAAGGATAAGCCCCTAAACGTGGAGCTTATCCTCACCGGACGCTACGCTGATGACAGGCTGATTAAACTCGCCGATATGGTCACCGAGTGCCTGAAAATCAAGCACCCTTACGACGAGGGGATAAAGGCACGCAAGGGGCTCGACTACTAGCCGGCAAATCCGGGCCGAGCCTGCCGGACAGAAAGGTCTATTCGGCTCCAACCTTACTTGACAGTAACCCACCCAATAAGTATTATCTAATTTATAGTATTCAATAAGGAGATGAAAAATGGCAGTATATTTAATGCTCACTACCCTGACCGACGAAGGAAGAAAGACGGTAAAGAGCAATCCAGAGAGAATCCTCGAGGTCAACCAGGAAGTGGAGGAAATGGGAGGCAAAATAGTTGCCCAGTATGCGGTCCTCGGTCCGTATGATTTCATCAACATCATCGAGACCGTAGGCAATACCACGATAGCCAAAATTGCTCTTGAGTTGGGCTCGAGAGGGACCCTCACGACGACAACCTTCGCTGCCATATCCGTTGACGACCTTATTAAATCCTGGAAGTAGGGCTTGCCTGTTATTCGGTGAATCATAAACTTCTCCTGGCAACAAACAATAAAGGCAAGGTCCGGGAGTACAGGAGTCTCCTTAAAGATATTCCTCTTGAGCTGGTTACCCCGGCTGAAGAGGGTATCGCTACTGAAGTCGACGAGGTCGGGGAAAGCCTGGAGGAAAACGCCAGATTAAAGGCAACGCTCTTAGCTGCCGAGAGCCGGCTGCTGGCTCTGGCTGACGACTCAGGCCTTGAGGTTGATGCTCTGGGTGGCGAGCCCGGGCGGTTATCGGCCCGTTATGCAGGGGAAGGCGCTTCAGACAAGGATAGAGTCAGCTACTTGCTTTCACGACTGGAAAATGTGCCGGAAGACCGGCGCTCTGCCCGCTTCCGGTGCATTATTGCCCTGGCGACACCCGGTGGAGCGGTAGAGTATTGCTCCGGCGAGTGCCGGGGGACTATAACCTTTGAGCCGAGGGGTGAACAGAATTTTGGCTACGACCCGATATTTTACCTTCCCGAGCTGGGCAAGACGATGGCAGAGTTGACCCTCGAAGAAAAAAACCGGATAAGTCACCGTGGGCAGGCAGCCCGGAAAGTGTACAAGCTGCTACAGAAACCGCCCTTCTCAACGTTCTACCGAATATAGAAACCGGCAAAGCATGCCCAGCCGGTCAAAAGACCTGAAAAATCATCCGGGGAAGAGCAGTCCCCGCCGGTACCGGTCTTATTACTAAAGGATAAATAATTTATGGACTTACCGTATCCCGTTCCTCCTCAGAAAAGGCCTGCCTCGAATAGAAAAAGGGTCAGCATAACCGCGCTTAAGGGCAAACCCGGATGAAGGGCAGCCGCTGGATAGGCCCCGGCGCCGGAGTCGCCGTTCTTGTCGCCTTCCTGCTCCTGCCGCCTCTCGAACCCCTCACCGCACTCGGCATGAAGACAGCCGGCATCTTCCTGTTCACCATAATCTGGTGGGCAACCGTGGGAATAGGCTATCCCAGCCTCATCTGCATCGCCCTCCTGGCAGTCACCGGAGTTATGACTCCCGGGGAAGCATTCGCCTCCTCTCTGGGCAACTGGCTGCCGCTTTTCCTGATAGGCTGCTTCGGACTGAGCGAGGGGCTGAGGGTCAGCGGCTTTTCACGCCGCTTCGCCCTCTGGTTCATAACCCGTCCCTTCACCGCCGGACATCCCTGGCTGATGGTAGCGATGTTCCTGTTAGCCTGCACTCTATTAGGCTCCGTGATGTCGAGCACGGCTACCACAATCGTCTTTATGGCTATAGCGGCACCCATGCTGGAAACACTGGGTTACAAGAAGGGTGATAATTTCTCCGCCACCTTTATGATGGGCATTGCCTGGGCAGCCACCGCCGCTCTTTCAATGACCCCTATTGCCCACGCCGGCAACGTGCTGGTGATGGAATGGATAAAGAGAGACTTCGGCTATACAATCAGCTTTCCCCAGTGGATGCTCTTCGGCATCCCGATGGGACTGCTGGTCTATCTTATTATTCTGGGAGCCTTCCGTTACATTGTGCGCCCCGATGTGAGCAAGATTACCGATATGACAAACGGGTACATCCGCGAAGTAGCCGGCAAGATGGGCGCTGTGAAACTGGAGGAAAAATTAGCCCTCGGAGTATTCCTTATTGTGATAGCCTGCTGGATGCTGCCTGGAATTGCGGGCGGCATCCTGCCCGGGGTGTCCGCTTTCCTCGGCAAAATCGGCTATGCCATCCCGGCCCTCATCGGTGCCAGCCTGCTCTGCCTGATACGGGTAAACAACAAACCGCTGCTTACCTTTCAGCAATGGATGAAAGACGGCGTCGAGTGGGGTTCAACCATTCTCTGCGCGGCGATAATGGCAATTGGGGTTGCCATAAGCAATCCGGAGACAGGGATACCGGAACTCTTGACGGGCATTTTCCAGCCGCTGGCGGAAAGCGTACCCCTCTATATCTTCATACTTATCAGCGTACTCTGGGTGGTGCTGCAGACAAACATAATGTCAAACCTCGTATCCCTTACCCTTGTCTATTCGATAATGGTACCGGTGGCTGTCGCTGCCGGAGCGGGTAACCCGATAGCCCTGGGGACGACGATTGCCGCCGCAGCAAACTACGCCTTCAGCCTGCCTTCAGCCACCACGACAACGGCTCTGGTAGTCGGCAGCGGCTGGGTATCGGTAAGATTTTTAGGCCGGCACGGCACCATTTTGATTATTCCCATAGTCCTGTCATTTACCTTTATCTGCTATGCGCTGTGTTCCGTTATATTTAGTTGATTGGCTCTTGAACAATACCGCTTTTTTGGTATATACTGCATCACTAGCACCATCGGAGGTTGAATCATGAAACTATCATGTTTACAGGAAAATCTAAGTCGAGGACTCAGCATAGTAGGGAGGGCGGTAGCCACAAGAACAACGCTGCCCATTACCAATAATGTACTCCTGGCTACCGACCAGTCCCGTCTTAAGCTTGTTGCCACCAATCTGGAAATGGCTATCAGCTACTGGGTCGGCGCTCAAATAGAAGAGGAAGGGACGATTACCGTCCCGGCCCGGCTCCTCACCGAGTTTGTTAACTCCTTACCCAACGATAAGATTGATATTAACCTTTCCTCCCGGACAAAGACACTGGAACTCAAGTGCGCCCGGTTCGAGGCGAGAATCAGCGGCGTTGATGCTAAAGATTTCCCCCCGATACCCACCATAGACGGGAGCCTTGCCACCAAGATTGATGCCGAAGCAATACGCCAGGGAATCAGCCTGGTTGCTTTTGCCGCTGCCTCCGAGGAATCACGCCCGGTGCTTACCGGTGTCGATGCCGTATTTGAAAATGACGTACTGACTTTAGCAGCCGCCGACGGCTTCAGGCTGGCAGTGTACAGCTTGCCTCTGGCTGCCCCGGTCAGCCAGAAAGCCGAAGCTATTATTCCAGCCAGGACCCTGAACGAACTGAACCGGCTTATGGCTGAAGGAGAAGAGGCGGTCGAAATAACGGTAAATCCCAATAAAAGCCAGGCCCTGTTCCGTTTGAAGAATGCCGAGCTGGTATCCCAGCTTGTCCAGGGCACCTTCCCCCAGTATTCCCAGCTTATTCCCCAGGGCCACACTACCCGGGTAACGGTAGATGTTGCCGAATTTCTGATGGCAGCCAGGACGGCTTCCATCTTTGCCCGCGATGGCAGCGGCATTGTCCGCCTGGTAATAACCCCGGGCGGTGAGCTGACTCCGGGTAAGCTGACAATCTCCGCCCGCTCCGAGGAAATAGGCGACGATGTCGGCGAGATTGATGCCACTGTCGAGGGCGAGGAAGCCAAGATTGCCTTCAACGGCAAGTACCTGACCGAGGTGCTGAGTGTGCTTCGCGAGCCAAAGGTAGCACTGGAGACCACCAACCCCTCCAGCCCCGGCGTCCTCCGCCCGGTAGGCGTGGATAACTATACCCACGTCGTCATGCCGATGTTCGTGCAGTGGTAACGATATAAGACTAATTGTTAAAGGGGAGCATTGCTGCTCCCCTTTTTTGTATCGGGT
>CAZOUZ010000148.1:0-4161 GCA_964583115.1 uncultured Dehalococcoidales bacterium | reverse complement strand
TTTGATGATTCCCTGGACGTTTTTGCCGTTCACGGCATGGGCGGTATCTGGGGAGCTCTGGCGACGGGTATCTTCGCCAGCTCGGCAGTCGCCGGGACGCCCGGTCTGTTCGAGGGCAACGGCGGGCAGGTACTGACACAGCTTATAAGTATTATTGCCGTTGCCGCCTTTGCCTTTGTTGTCACCTGGATACTCGGCAAACTGGTTGATGTAACCGTCGGGCTGAGAGTAGGGCAGCAGGAAGAAACAATCGGGCTGGACCTTTCACAGCATGGCGAAAGGGCTTACGGAGGAGTGCTCCGATGAAGAAGATAGAAGCGATTATCCGGGAAGAGAGCCTGGGGGATGTTAAGAAAGCCCTTGAAGAGAAAAGCTATTTCGGTATGACGGTGAGTGAGGTAAGCGGCAGGGGCAGGCAAAAGGGCATTCCGTTGCAATGGCGGGTCGGAGAGTACCGGGTAGACCTGCTGCCGAAGCTCAAAATCGAGCTGGTCGTTCTCGATGATGATGTATCCGCTGCTCTGGATGCCATAGTAGCTAATGCCAGGACCGGAGAGATGGGAGACGGTAAGATTTTTGTCCTGCCGGTCGAGGGCGTAGTCCGTATCAGGACCGGCGATAGAGATGAAAATGCTATCTGAATAATTTCGGAGGTAAGTATGCGGGAAAAAATCTGATAATGAATGATATACTATTTAAAAGGTTATTTCTGAACAGCAATCGTTAAAGGAGGAAAAAATGGCTGATAAAAACAGAGAAGAAGCTAAAGATTATGTATTAAAGATGGCAAAGGAGCATGATGTCAAGTTCATCAGGCTGTGGTTCACCGATATCTTGGGCATGCTCAAGAGCTTTGCTATTACGGTAGAAGAACTGGAATCGGCAATGGAGGACGGGATGGGATTCGATGGTTCCTCCATCGAAGGCTTTGCCCGCATCGACGAGAGTGATATGGTGGCTATGCCTGACCTGGACACCTTCCAGCTATTGCCCTGGAGACCGCGCGAGCACCGTGCCGTAGCACGCATGTTTTGTGACGTTTTGAAGCCGGGCGGCGAACCGTTCGAGGGCGACCCCAGGAATGTCCTGAAAAGGAACTTAAAACGGGCTGCGGACCTGGGCTACACTTTTTACGTCGGTCCCGAGCTGGAGTACTTCTATTTTAAGGATGCCAGCGGTACGGAAGGGCTGGACTACGGCGGATACTTCGATATGACTCCGCTGGATACCGCCACCGATATGAGAAGAGACACCGTCCTGGCACTGGAAGAACTCGGTATTGCCGTGGAGTACTCTCATCATGAGGTGGCTCCCAGCCAGCACGAGATTGATATGAGGTATACCGATGCCCTGACAATGGCTGACAATGTAATGACTTACCGTCTGGTGGTAAAGCAGGTCGCCCTGAGCCACGGGGTATACGCCACCTTTATGCCCAAGCCGATTTTCGGCATCAACGGCAGTGGTATGCACGTCCATCAGTCCCTGTTCAAGGGCAGCAAAAATGCTTTCTTTGATGCCAACGATAGTTACTTTCTTACCAAAGAAGCCAGGAGCTACATCGCCGGACTGCTGAAATATGCTCCTGAAATTACCTGCGTTGCCAATCAGTGGGTAAATTCCTACAAGCGCCTGGTGCCCGGTTACGAGGCTCCGGTCTATCTCTCCTGGGCGCGGCGCAACCGGTCTGACCTGATTCGTGTCCCTGAATACCGCCCGGGGAAGGAGACCGCCACCAGGATTGAATTCAGGTCTCCTGACCCTGCCTGCAACCCTTACCTTACTTTCAGCGTTATGCTTGCCGCCGGACTGGAAGGCATTGAAAAAGGTATGGAACCTCCGGAGCCGGTGGAAGAGAACGTCTACGAGATGAGCGAGGCGGAGAGAGAAAAGAGGGGAATCAGTACCTTACCCGCCAGTCTCCTGGAAGCGGTCATGCTTACCGAGAAGAGCGAGTTGGTACGTAAAGCTCTGGGTGACCATGTCTTCGATGCTTTCATCCAGAACAAGAAAATTGAATGGGACCAGTACCGGACTCAGGTTACCGAGTATGAGCTAAACAGGTATTTGCCAATCCTCTAGGGTGAATTTAGCTAAATTTTGACAGGCTTGGTATAATTAGGTAATTCACTGCTGGAGGATATAGCATGCGTCGATTAAGTGGAGCCGCGGCGCAGTCCGGTGATACGCGCTGGCTGCGGATTGGAATGGCTCAAATCAATACTACCGTGGGCGATTTTGCTGGCAACCGGCAGAAAATCCTGAAAGCTATTGACGAAGCCAGGTCTTCGGGTGTTGACCTTCTTACTTTTCCCGAACTTGCCATTTGCGGTTATCCACCCGAAGACCTGTTGTTTAAGCCGCAGTTTATCGCCGAGAACCTGCGGTCTCTGGAGAAAGTAATCGCCGCCTCCTCCGGACTGAGCGTCGTCGTTGGTTTCGTGGATGCCGAGGAAGATATCTATAATGCGGCGGCTATTATCCACGATGGCAAGCTTGTCGACGTTTATCATAAGATATTCCTGCCCAATTACGGCGTCTTCGATGAGAACCGTTACTTTCGGGCCGGGACCGAGTGCCCGGTCTACGTTGTCGCCGGCATCAACGTCGGCGTCAATATCTGCGAGGATATCTGGTATGAAGCCGGACCGGCTACCTCTCAGGCCTATTCCGGTGCCGAGGTCATTATCAACATAAGCGCCTCACCTTATTACTTCGGCAAGGGTGGTGACCGGCAGCGGATGCTGGATACCCGTGCCTCGGACAACGTGGCTATTATTGCTTATAACAACCTTGTGGGCGGACAGGACGAGCTTGTCTTCGACGGCAACAGCCTGATACTGGATGAGAAAGGGGACTTGATTGCCCGGGGAAAGCAGTTTGAAGAAGACCTGATTATTGCCGACCTTGATGTCGAGTCGGTCTTCCGGGAGCGCCTTCACGATTCGAGGTGGAGGAAAGAGACGCTGCGGCGGGAGGAGCAGGGGAGACAGAACGCCAAAATAGTAATCTCCGAAAAGGCGGTAATCGAGCAGAAACCGGCGTTAAAACGGAAGAATGTCAAGACGAAAGGTTTTCCGGGAGAAGTCTATGAGGCGCTGGTGCTGGGTACGCACGACTATGTGCGCAAGAACGGATTTGAGAAGGTGTTAATCGGTCTTTCCGGCGGGATAGATTCCAGCCTGGTGGCGGCTATCGCCGTGGATGCCCTGGGCAGCTCGAATGTGGTCGGTATAGCGATGCCTTCGAGGTACTCCTCTCCGGGAAGCATTTCGGATGCCGAGCTGCTATCCCGGGAACTGGGAATGAGACTGATAACCATACCCATTGAGAAGGCATTTCAGGCTTATCTTGAGATGCTGGCTGAGACTTTCGAAGGTGTCGAACCGAACGTGGCTGAGGAGAATTTACAGGCTCGTATTAGAGGCAATCTCCTTATGGCGGTATCAAACAAATTCGGCTGGCTTGTCCTCACCACCGGGAACAAGAGCGAGATGGCTACCGGCTATACTACCCTGTACGGGGATATGGCCGGCGGCTTTGCCGTAATCAAGGACGTGACCAAGACTATGGTCTATGAGCTTTGCCGGTACCGGAACTCGGTAGTCAAGTCCGGACTTATACCAGCCGGTATAATAGATAAACCCCCTTCGGCTGAGCTGCGCCCCGAGCAGAAAGATATTGATAGTCTGCCCCCTTACGAGGTGCTCGACCCCATTTTAACCGCCTATGTCGAGGAAGATAAAAGCATCGAGCAGATTATTGCCATGGGTATCGATGAACAGGCGGTGAAGCGTGCCGCCAGACTGGTGGACGGCAGCGAGTACAAGCGCCGCCAGTCGCCGCCTGGAGTCAAGATAACCCCCAGAGCCTTCGGCAGAGACCGCAGACTGCCTATCACCAACCGCTTCAAGGGAGCTTAGGATATAAATCCTCACCGGCAGACAGGATAAGGGCGGGTTTTGAGTGCTGTTCGGTTTCAGCGACAGATGTCATCGCCATCCAAAATGGAAACAATCCCAAAGAGGGGTGAAGCATTTTTCTATTATAAGATATAAGAGGTGTTTAAGAGGGGCGAAGCCCCTCGGAAAATAACGGGGCGTTTAAGAGGGGCGAAGCCCCTCTTCAGAAAACTCCCTCCCCCTTCCCCTTGATAAGGGG
>CAZOUZ010000147.1:0-4200 GCA_964583115.1 uncultured Dehalococcoidales bacterium | reverse complement strand
TCCTCTTCTTCTTCCTCTTCCTCCTCCTCTATTATTTCTTCCTCTTCTTCCTCTTCCTCTTCTGCCGTGCTGCATGATGACATCACCAGGGACAGCGCCATCAGGCAGCTAACCAACAACCATAAAATCTTCTTTGTCATCCGTCGTCTTACCCCCTCTTTTTAATCTGAGAAACCTGTAATAACCGGTCTGTTCTTGAATTGTTTTAAAATTACACCTCCTTCCTGGCTGGCCCGGCCACAAGACTCTGTAACCACGTTCTTAGCTCACAGGAGGTGCCAGTGAGCGTCAATTAACAGGATTCATTCTTATTAAACCTATATCTGCATTTTCAAGCTATTCTATATGTCGGACATAATTCTAGTCTCTATTTGCAAATTTGTCAATCGAGTTAAAAGCTGATACTAAATTCGCTATTGACAAGCCATTAACAGCATAATATAATATGTTCTCTAAAATACCCGGGCACCTTATTTCAGACTAAAATTCCCTGTAAAGGAGGACTAAAATGCCGCAGAAAAAGAAGGCCTACACAACCGGTTTCGGAGCGCCGGTCGATAATGACCAGAACAGCAAAACCGCCGGAATCCCGGGACCTATTCTAATGCAGGACACCCATTTACTGGAAAAACTAGGGCACTTCGACCGTGAGCGTATCCCGGAACGCGTCGTCCACGCCAAAGGCGCCGGTGCCCACGGATACTTCGAGGTTACCGCCGATGTAACGAAGTACACCAGAGCCAGGTTCCTGTCAGAGATTGGCAAGCGCACGGATGTATTCGCCCGCTTTTCCACGGTTGGCGGTGAAAGAGGGTCCGCAGATGCGGAAAGAGACCCGCGCGGATTCGCAATCAAGTTCTATACTGAAGAAGGCAATTATGATATGACCGGGAACAATACCCCTGTCTTCTTCATACGCGACCCGCTGAAATTCCCTGATTTTATTCACACGCAGAAACGCCACCCGGGTTCCAACCTGAAAGATGCGGATATGTTCTGGGACTTCCTGTCCCTGACGCCGGAATCAGTCCACCAGGTCACCATCTTGTTTTCCGACCGTGGGACACCGAGGACATTCCGGAATATGAATGGATACAGCAGCCATACTTTCAAGTGGTACAACGAAAAAGGCGAATATTACTGGGTCCAGTACCACTTCAAGACAGAGCAGGGTATCCAGAATCTCACCCGTGACGAAGCTACCGAGATGAAGGGGAAAGACCCCGACCACGCAATGCGTGACCTTCATGATGCTATCGAGCGAGGTGATTACCCGTCCTGGCGCGTGGAAGTACAGATTATGACTCCTGAAGAAGCCGAAAAATATCGGTTTGACCCGTTTGACATAACTAAAGTCTGGTTCCACGCCGACTATCCGCCGATGACAATAGGCAGAATGGTACTTAACCGGAACCCGAAGAACTACTTCGCAGAGGTGGAACAGGCTGCTTTTTCTCCTGCCAACTTTGTTCCCGGAATCGCCGCATCACCCGATAAACTGCTGCAGGGGCGGCTCTTCTCCTACCATGATACTCATATTCACCGCCTGGGGCCCAACTATCACTTGCTGCCCATCAACAGACCTAAGGCTGCCAGCGTGAACTACTACCAGCGCGATGGTTTCATGGCACTCGACGACAACAGCGGAGACGGCCCAAACTACTACCCTAACAGCTTCGGCGGTCCGGAACCGACACCCGATGTTGCCGAACCATCCTTCGAAGTCTCAGGACAGGCAGCCCGCCAGCCCTATGTTCATCCCAATGATGATTTCTTCCAGGCAGGAGAGCTCTACCGGAGGGTAATGGCAGATGAAGATAGGGAGCATTTAATCGGCAATATCACAACACACCTCTGCAACGCGCAGAAGCGGATTCAACTGCGCCAGACTGCCATATTCTATAAAGCTGATAAAGAATACGGCAGCCGCGTCGCCGAAGGACTTGGTCTCGATGTTAAGGAGGTAGAGAAGCTGGCCGAGATGTCTCAGGAAGAGCGAGCCAGGGCTACATCCTAGCTAGCGTATAGACAAATTCATTAATAAAACAAATATTTATTCCGGAGCCCCTTATAACTTGCTGTCCGGGGTGGAGGTAATATTCTATCACCCGTTACCTGTGATATTATTTACATGGACTACACCCGGACCTGGTCTGCAAGCAAGCTCGCCAGCCGGTCCAGAGACACTTCGTGTGGTTCCAGTGGAATTCCCATCCAGTCGGAAAACTCAAGGAGCTTCTCCGGCTCTCTTTCTACAATCTCGTTATAATATCCCACGGCATCCAGCATCATTGCCCCGCCGGTGTGTTTGGGAAAATTCTCATTCGCCAAACCCTTGTCCCAACCCTGATATACGTATTGGCGGTATTTCATCCATCCTGGAGTCAGCCAGTAGATATCCTTGCCCTGGCTTATTCGTTCCCTTTCTTCCTTACCGGCTAACATGTCGACACAGTGAGTAGCGTTAATTCTGGAAATCCTGACTCCGGGTTCTATCTGCTCCTCAATTATAGTGTCGATTTTACGATACAGGTCATCAGTATTAACGTAGCAGAACTTACCACCATAGACGACGATAATGTTCGAGGCATACGTCTTGGCCATACCTATCTGCCTGATAAGCTGGCTCTCAAGTTCCCGGGGCACTTCGTGGCGACCAGGTTTGGTATAGAGAATCTTTTTGGCATCCAGAATACCGTTATCTCTCAGACGGTTCAGTTCCATATTCAGCGTTCCGCAGGCAACAACGGCATAGTCATGGAATGAAGCTGGCTTCTCCATGTTATCTCCTTAAGCTTCGATTTTACCGACTGTCTTACTGTTCCAGGTGAATATGCTCGCCCACCACAGGATTGCCGCACACCGGGCAACTGGCAACCAGGGTTGCCTTGCACTTGGGGCAAACACCGGGTTCGTTGGACTCGTAGAGACAATTTGGACAGACATATTTTACATACTCCATCAGCCACCTCCTGACTCAATCACTTTAGCCTAGCTTACCTACCAGCCTCCTTATCCCATAGATTATCGGGTCTCTTCCAATTGCAGGCGAGTAAGGAGATTCAAGCAGAGCTAGCCTGTTCAGCGGAATCTTCTCGGCTATAGCCAGGGTCAACTCGTTGATAGTACCCCTTATCATCTCCTCCGAGATAACCTGTGCTCCGACTAAAGTGCCGGTCCGGCGGTCAGCGATAAGCTTATAGTGCAGGAGCTTGCCGCCTAAATGGGGTCGTGAGGTAGGGCTACTCATTGTGATGGAGACGATATCCAGCCCCTTCTCCCGGGCAAGTCTCTCGGTAAGACCCACCGTACCTACCTGATGACCGAATATCTCTATAGTAAAGTTTATGAGTACACCCCCATAGGGAGTCGAATTCCCGGAAACCGAATTTCTGGCAGCTAAATCTCCAGTACTACCTGCAGTGGTGACCATCAGGTGCTGGGTCTTTGAGCCAGTAATACTGTCCCAGAGCTCTATACAATCACCAGCGGCATAGATATCGGGGTCACTGGTTTGCAGATACTCATTTACCAGTATCCCTCCTGTTTCCCCGATTTCGATTTCTGCTTTACGTGCCAGCTCAACGTTAGGTTTAGCTCCCGTGGCCATGAAGACAAAGTCCACTTCTAGCTCGCGGTCAGAGAGACGTATGTGCCTTTTCCCCTCATTGCTTGCTATGCTCTCTATCTTGGCTGGCAGGATTAATTCTACACCGTTCTCTCTAATCACCTCTTCCAGCTTTTTAGCCATATCGTCATCCAGATACGTTCGTAAGATACCCCGCCTGACCAGCATGTACACCTTATTGTAGTTATTGGCTGCAAGAATCAGGGTCATCTCTATCCCGATTGCTCCTGCCCCAACGACCGCAGCACTGGTATATTTAGGGATGATTTTCTCAAGGGCTCTGCCATCGGCGATATTCGTACTGAGAGTAAACTCGCCATCACCATCTAAACCCGGGATTGGGGGAACGGAGGGGACAGCCCCGGGGCTTAAAATTAGCTTATCGTAAGAATAGCTCTTGTCCCCGGCGATAATGCGCTTTTCATCCCTGAGAATATCAGTGACTTCGGTGCTCAAATGGACAGTTATGTTTCTCTCCTCGAAAAACTTGCCGGGATAAAATATATCGTCCCAGTGAGCAATACCTTTAAGCACAAAGGGTGGTTCACAGGGCGCGTAACCAATCTCGCTCT
>CAZOUZ010000146.1:0-4208 GCA_964583115.1 uncultured Dehalococcoidales bacterium | reverse complement strand
TAAAGGCCTGCTCGCCGTCCCGATTTCATCGGGACTTTGGCAGGCGGGGGGAGAGTGTTTCATTCAACCTAAACTGAGCAGTACCTTAATAAGGCCTCATTGACCGATTTATTTGATTATGCTATAAAGTTTCCTTGAAGTCTGGTTAGCATTAAATGAGGAAAAGGAGAAGCGATGAAAGACAGACCGAAGATAACAAAAGTAGAAGTACGCCAGTTCGGCTATCAAATCAAGGACCTTGCGCCACATCCGGAGGTGAGGATACCCGTCTGGGAACCGGGCGCCGTTTTTTCCGGCGGGGCTTATATTCTCAGGATTTTTACGGATATTGGAATCACCGGAGAATATTTTGGCGGTAGGGCTGCCGAGTACTCGGCTTTTCCGATGATAATGCCCTCGCTGCTCGGACGTAACGCCCTGGAGAGGGACGCCATATATCAGGATGTCAAGCACGTTCTGCAGCAGACTGTTCCGACGGCTATCAGTCCTCTGGATGTAGCCCTCTGGGACATCGCCGGTAAGTTCTATGACTCCCCGATTTACGAGCTTCTGGGCGGCGCCCACCGCACAGATATCCCTACCTACGCCAGTACCTTTCTGGCTGACCGTCAGCCGGGTGGTCTGGACTCTCCCGAAGCCTTTGCCGAATTTGCCCAGCAGTGCCTGGAACTCGGTTACCGCGGCTACAAGACGCACCCCTGGGAGGGAGCTCCGATTGAAGAATGGGTGGCCACCAATGATGCCATAGGCAGGAAAGTCGGCGGTAAAATGGATTTGATGGTGGACGCCCACTGTGCCCTCAGGACATTCGGCGAAGCCCTGAAGCTGGGGTGGTCCTGTGATGAGAACAAATTCTTCTGGTGGGAAGACCCCTATATGCATGCGGAGTCGGCTTTTCCTTACCGCAAGTTGCGCCAGATGGTTAAAACGCCGCTGCTGCAGATGGAGCACGTGAGGGGACTGGAGGCCCATGTAGACTTTATCGTTGCCGAGGGTACCGATTTCGTGCGGGGAGACGTGGTATATGATGGCGGTATTACCGGGGTGATGAAGATTGCTCATGCTGCTGAAGGCTTCGGCCTGGACATAGAAATACACCACGCCGGGCCGGCAGAACGCCACCTGGCAGCCGCTATACGCAACTGCAACTACTACGAGATGTGCCTGGTCCACCCGAAGGCGCCGTGGCTGTCCGTGCAGCCTTACAACTGCGACTACCGTGATGGCCTGGACGCTATCGACAAGAATGGCTGTGTTCCGGTGCCGCAGGGCCCGGGACTGGGTATGGAGTATGACTGGGACTACATAAACGAGCATACTACATCTGTGGTTGAATACGAGTAAGCCGCCCAAATTGAGACCGGGACTTGACAAAAGTTATAACTGGCGGTTATTATTCACCGCATACTCGGTAGGAGCAAAAGGATGCCGGCAGCATATGACATAGGTCAGGAAGTTCTGATAAAGCCAGTAAAGGAAAAGGGCCTGTCCGTCCGGGAAGCCGCTTTGAGTCCCTATGCGGGCATGACCGGCACGGTTACGGATTTCCACTGGATGAGACCGCCAACCGGTAAGGTCTTTTATCTTTATACGGTGCAGGCCGGTGATAAAGAAATTGTGCTTTATGAGGACGAGATAACACATATCTATGATGTAAAACCCAGGCCCCGTAAAATAAAGGACAAATAGAACTGTTACCGGGAACTGCCAATCCATCCTTGATATTATTCTCTGTTTCAGCCGTTTTCTTGTTTTTAAGCTGTTCAATGCTTTATATTTATGTATATTCGTTATTCCCCGTAATGATTTAACTCACCTGTATGGAGACTTAAGTGAAATCTGAACCCGGCGAGAGCGGACTTGATGAGCTAATGCGGTTATCCCGGCAGACCGCCCGGCAGGCGGAGAACCTTGCCGTGGTGGAGCAGCAGCGCCAGGAGCGGAGGGAGACGGCGCAAAGTGTAAGGCAGGGTTTGAGGGGAATCAGTATTTCGGTGGCTGTAGAGCAGTTGAAGCCGATTGCGACAAAAGAGATAATTGCAGCAATTGAATCTTTGAATAAAAAGCCGGATACCAAAGACCTGCGGAAGCTGATATCCGATTTAGTTCATAAACTTGAAAGACAGACAAGCGGTCTCTCCGCTGCGAATAGAGACCTGGAAGAAGTTGAAAGTTCGGTTAAGACCCTCGCTATCCTCGTTGAACTCTACTTCGCCCTGAGCGATTGACAGTTATAACAATCCTGCCGAATATGGATGCCTGAAAGAAGGAATGGTATGGATAGTATTGTGCCCGTAGAAGAAGGGGCGGAAGCATTTGTAGAGCTTTTGAACGCTAATGGTGTGGATTACATTTTCCTCAACCCCGGGACTGCTTCCGTTTCCGTTCAGGAAGCCCTGTCCAAATTCAGCGCCCTGGGTAAGCGGACGCCGCGTGTCATACTCGGTCTTCACGAGTATGTTGCCATGTCCGCCGCTCACGGCTATTTTATGGTCTCCGGAAAGCCCCAGGTAGTCCTGGTGCATTTCGGGCTGGGTACCGCCCAGGTGGGAGGGTCGCTTCTTAACGCCCAGCGCGGGCGGGCGGGCATTGTCCTCTGTGCCACCCGGGTCCCTATAAATATCGATGGAGGGGAAACGGGAGGACGCGCCTTTTCATTGAGCTGGCTGCATGAGCAGACGGACCAGGCCGGAGTGGTGCGCGACTATGTTAAGTGGGACTATGAGTTGCGCTCTATCGAGACTATTCACCAGGTAGTGCAGCGCGCCTTCCGCATTGCCTCCGGCGAGCCGTACGGCCCGGTCTATCTTATGCTGCCGCAGGACATACTCGCCCAAAAAATCAAAGAAGTCCGCATTCCCCCGGTGGAGAGGCATGCCGCCGCCGCGACACCGCAGCTGGATAATGCGCTCCTTGAGAAAATAGCGGCGATGCTGATAAAAGCGGAGGAGCCGCTGATAATTACGGGTTATTCGGGCAGGCATATCGAGGGGGTCGGTGCGCTCGTCGGACTGGCCGAGGCACTGGGGGCAAGGGTGGTCTCCTCTCAGCACACGATGAACTTCCCGACGACCCATCCTCTCTTCGGAGGGTTCGGGCCTGACCCGTACCTGAACGATGCGGATGTTATTTTCATAGTCGACAATGACATACCTTATGTTCCCGCCAGGGCAAAACTGAGGGCGGATGCGAGGATAATACATATCGACATCGACCCGCTGAAGAGGGACCTGCCGATGTGGGGTTTCCCGGCGGATATCCTTGCCGAATGCGATTCCGCTAAAGCTCTCCCGCTTCTGAGCGAGGTAATTCGCCGGAAGGCGACTCCGGAAGACGGGGCACGTTTTGAAGAGCGCTCTCGAAGGCTGGAAGGTGAGCATAAGCAGATGCGGGAGCAGTGGCGTGATTCGGCTGTTGCCGGTGAAGGGCAGAAGCCGATTTCCGCCGACTGGCTTTGCCGTTGCCTGGACGAGGTAATAGACGAGGATACGATAGTCGTTGAGGAAGCGGTAACCAATCGCTTTGCAGTGCTGCGCCAGATTAACCGCACCAGGCCGGGGACTTTCTTCACCAGCGAAGGTTCGAGTCTCGGCTGGGCTCCCGGAGCGGCGCTGGGAGCCAAACTGGCAAGTCCGGACAGCACGGTGGTGGCTCTGGTAGGCGACGGCACCTTCATTTTCGGCTGTCCTATTCCCGCCCTGTGGGCGGCTAATGCCTACAGTGCCCCTTTCCTCTGCGTCATCTTCAATAATACCCGGTACAATGCCCTGAAGGGGGCTATCCGCAATACTTACGGTGAGGGGAGTTTTTCAGAAAAGACCGGTAACTGGGTGGGTATCGATATCATTCCTCCGCCGGACTATGCCCGGATAGCCCGGGCCTGCGGCGCCTACGGGCAGACGGTCGATGAGCCATCGGCGTTGAAATCGGCTTTGATAGATGCCCTCGAACAGGTGCGGCAGGGTAAAGCTGCGGTGGTTGATGTCAGGGTAAGCTGAATTTATCTGCCGGTTTAATCGGCGAAGAACTGCGTATCGGGTGATGCTTTCGCCCGATGTGCAATCTTTGCGGATTGATCTGGTATGCCCCGCATCGGGCGGTTTAGCGGCAGCTCTTAGTTGGGAGTGCTAGCTCCACGAGCTCGATCAGGACGTTGCCGGTTGATTTCGGATCGAGCAATGCGGTGTAGAATCCCGTCATCGCGACCT
>CAZOUZ010000145.1:0-4226 GCA_964583115.1 uncultured Dehalococcoidales bacterium | reverse complement strand
GCTGGAGAACACGTCCACATTCGCCAGGGCGGCGGCTACAGTCAATACCCGCTCGCTGGCGGTAGCTACCTGGCGGCAGACCCTTTGAAAGATATTCGTCTCAAGCTCGCTTATCCGGTCGCGGGCGTTCAGAATCATCGACTCGTACTCTTTAAGCTCCGGGGTGAAAAAGCGCTCGCCGTTGACCAGCGTCTGCTTCCTGATATAGCGCTCCGGCACCTGAGATAAATTCGACTTCGATACCTCGATATAGTAGCCGAAGACCCTGTTATAGCCCACCTTCAACGACTTAATGCCGGTCTTCTCCTGCTCCTGCTTCTCCAGGTTGGCGAGGTACTGCCTGGCGTTCTGCGATACCAGCCGCAGGTTATCAAGCTCCTCGGAGAAACCCTTCCTGATTACGTTGCCTTCGCCCAGGCTGGACGAAGGCTCATCGGCAATTGCTTCCGTAATAAGGTCGACCACGTCCTGGCGCGGTTTAAGCTCGTCTTTCATCCAGTTTATCGGGCTGTTGCTGCTGCCTCCCTCGATTACCTCGACCAGCTTCGGTATTACCTCCAGCCCGCTCTTCAGAGCGACAAGCTCGCGTGGTCCGGCGATACCGCTCCTCACCCGGTTAATCACCCGC
This sequence comes from uncultured Dehalococcoidales bacterium, assembly GCA_964583115.1. Taxonomy (GTDB): domain Bacteria; phylum Chloroflexota; class Dehalococcoidia; order Dehalococcoidales; family UBA2162; genus CAYVOV01. The sequence goes on along the minus strand of CAZOUZ010000145.1, from coordinate 3,598 downwards.
TCCAGGTCGGACATTTTGCCCAGCAAAGATACGGTCTGGTTGCGGGCAAGCGTATTAGCCTGGAACCACTCGATTACGTCCTGTCTCCTGGCAAGCTCATCGACATCGAGCAGGGGCTGGCTCAGCCACCGCTTCAGCTGCCTGCCGCCCATTGCCGTTTTTGTCAGGTCTATAATCGACAGCAGCGAGCCTTCGGCAGTGCCGGAGCCGCTGCTGCGGAAAAGCCCCAGGTTGTTCTGGGTCTGCTCATCGAGAGCCATAAATGAAGCGGTAGAATAGGTGGAAAGGCCGGTAATCTGTCCCAGAGCACCTTTCTGCGTCTCCTGGATATAGCGGACAACAGCCCCGGCGGCGCTTACCGCCAGCGGCAGGCGGGCGCAGCCGTAGCCGTCCAGGGCAGCCACCTTGAAATGGTCGAGCAGGGTCTGGCGAGCTATCTCAGACTCGAACCAGTAGCCGTCAACCGGAGTTACCGGCGCGGCTAACTCCAGCGCCGAAAGGTCGGCGCCTTCCGGCACGATTATCTCCGATGGGTTCAACCGCTTCAGCTCCGGCATCAGCCTGGAGTAAGGGAGCTGGGTGGTAGCGAATTCACTGGTGGTAATATCCACGTAGGCTATTCCCGCCCCGTCATCACCAAGGACAAGCCCCGTTAAATAGTTGTTTGCCTTGCTGTCGAGGAGTCCCGGCTCGACCACCGTGCCCGGTGTTACCACCCGCACGACCTCGCGCTCGACAAGCCCCTTCGTCTCACCCGGCTGTGTCATCTGCTCGCATATCGCCACCTTGTAGCCGCGGTTGACCAGCCGCCCCAGGTAGTTATCGAGGGCATGATAGGGAATACCGGCCAGAGGCACCCGGTGCCCCTTGCCCATCTCCCTGGAGGTAAGAACGATATCCAGCTCTTTTGAAACGGTCTTGGCATCATCGTCGAAGGTCTCGTAAAAGTCCCCGAGACGGAAAAAGACGATGGCCTGGGGATGCCTCCGCTTAATCCGGAGGTACTGCTGTCGGATAGGAGTCGAGCCTTCTTTCATTACCGTATATTCTACTAGAATCCACCGTTAAAAGAAACACCACCCGAATACCCCTGCTCCTCACTCCTGGTTGGTAGTCCATACTATCTGAACCTTTAGGTTTCAGCGATTCATTTTTACCTCACCCCCTGACCCCTTCTCAAACAGGCGAATGTTCGCACCTCAATACAGAGGACTGTTTGAGAGGGGGATTAAGGGGGTAAGCACCCCGATTCAACCGGATACAAACAGAACCACCAACAACCAAGATTGAGTAATAAGCGAATATCAATTCCTTTTCTTTTTCCGGCGAATTTCCAGTAATATTCTGTAACAAGATTAAAACAACTTGACAACGAAACGTAAACGTGCTATCTTTTAGGCAATTATTTTTGTATGCCTGTAGAGTTATGAACGGAAATCTTCGCCGGCTTAGAGAGTTACGTGCCCTGTCACAGAGGGAACTGGCAGCGCGGGCTAAGCTCAGTGTTACCACCGTCAATCGCATCGAGACCGGACAGCGGAAACCCATGCCCAGGACGGTCCGCCGGCTTGCCGAAGCCCTCGGGGTTACTCCGGAAGAACTGCTTGCCGAACAGCCGAGGTTGATTGAATAAATAAAATCTTTGGTTAAGGAGTTTTCGACAGTGAGGATGAAAAAATGCTTCTAGAGGAACATTCGGGACAGACGGAGATATTCACTTCCAACGGTAAACCGAAGCAGCTTACCTACCTTACCAGGATAGACCCTTTTTCAGGCAATGTCGCCAAAATCTCGGAAGAGAGAGCACGGAGAAGCATCGGTATTTCCGTCGAATTACAGATACAGCCCGTCGAGAACTGCGTTTTCTGCAACTACGAGAAAAATACCCCGAAAGAACGAATCGTGCACGACTGCGGAGCGGTATCCGTTCCGAACCTCTACCCCTGGGAAAGGTACGACTGGATAACCATTTATCCTCCCTTTACCCAGCACAAGCTGTTCCTTTCCGACCTCTATTTCGACGACCTCGAAAGGATGATGGAGACATCCTATGAGCTGGCGGCTATCTGCGCCCGGGACCCGGAGATTATCTCTTTTATGGACTTCACCAACTGGGGGGTCTTCGCCGGAGCTTCGCAGCAGCACCCGCACTCCCAGCGGAAAAGCGTCACCAAGGTTCCGAGTCCGAGTTTACATAATGAAATAAGCCGCTGCCGTGATATCGCCGAAAGGTACGGGAAAAACCCGTTTGAAATCCTGGAACAGGAAGAGAGGATGGATGGCAGAAGGGTTATCCACGACAACGAAATCTTCATCGTCTCTATGTTTGCCCCGAGCTGCCCGAATGAAATACTCGTCTTTCCGAAGGAAGACATCTCCCATATCCTCCAGACTACGGAAAATGACCGGAAAAAGATTATTCAGTCCGTGCTGGGTATTTTCCCGGCGCTGTTTTTCTATCGCGGTATCACCAACCTCAATATAGCCATCCATATGGCTCCCTTTGCCGAGATGGAACAGGCACGGAAGTACTACCGATGGCACATGCATATCTACCCTCGACGGGGAAGGCTGCCCATTGACCAGGCGGGCGCCGAGCTCGGTTTCGGCACCCAGGTAATAGATACTATGCCCGAGGTTACCGCCGACGCTTTGCGCTGCTGGTACCGGGATGGACCCGCCGAAGAGCTGCTGGTGAGGACCAGCGACGGCAATTGCGACCCCGGACTGCTGCAGGAATTTCACAAGCACGTCAACAACCACGGGTAACCGGCTCTCGTTGACAGCCGCCATGCCGGGGATTAACATAGCTTTAACTGCTGTTCAGGAGTGGAAATGCTATGTCTCCGCAATTTATCGGGCAGGAAATCACAGTCACCGTAAGCGGCGAAGTAAAAGTCCCCGCCTCTTTTAAGCTCGGCAAGCAGGAATATATTATCTCGGAGATAATCGATAGCTGGCCCGACCACGGCTTCGGCAGGAGCACGTCAATACGCAAGAAATGGTTGCAGCGCCACCACCGCAACTACTACCACGTTAAGACCGCCGACGGCGAAGTTTTCGAAATCTACCACGACCGCGGCACCAACCTTAAAAATCCTGAGTTCAAGAAATGGTTTCTCACCCGCAAGTTATAGCTTTACTGGTATTTCCCCTCCAATGAGAGTAACGTTTTATTTCAGAGATACCAGACAGCTATTAAGGGGTTTCGGTATGAATAAGAAGGACCTTATATATTATTCGATTTCAGCCAGCGTTATCGCCCTTATAGCTCAACTCGCCGGGGCGAGCCTTATGGTAATAATCTTTACATCGTTGCTTATCCCACCGGTCATCCTGCTCATCATCAGGATTATACGCTAAACATCCGCTGTCTATCGGTAGCCTGACCACTTTGTCCTCCTGCATAAGGAGAGAGGAAAATCATTTTTTGTAAGAGGAAGTTTGAAGGGGCAAAACCCTCACGAATACAGGTAGTGGGAGTTTAAGAAAGAGCCTCCTTAAACACGGTCGGGAGTTTAAGAGGGTGGTGGGGCGGGAGCGCCCCCACCCACATTTTTTATCAATTAAATTACTAAGGCGTTTATTAATATACACC
>CAZOUZ010000144.1:0-4304 GCA_964583115.1 uncultured Dehalococcoidales bacterium | reverse complement strand
GTATTTACCGAGACCACCCCCAAGACAATAGCCAACCGCCACGCCGAGCGGTTGGCTATGTCCTTTGCCCGTCCGATAGAGGTGCTATCGTGGATATTTACCCCGGTTGTATTCGTGCTAAGCTGGATGGCATCAGGTATCACCAGGCTGGTGGGGGGGACGCCGGTGCCAAGGTCTATAGTCAGCGATGAGGAAATCCGCACCATGATATCGGTGGGGCATAAAGAAGGGACGGTGGAGGAAACCGAAGCCAGGATGCTGCACAAGGTCTTCGACTTCGGCGACCGCCCGGTACGAGAGGTTATGGTGCCGCGGACCGAGGTTGTCTGGGTCGAGAGCGGTATCAGGCTTGTTGATTTCCTTAAAATCTATGCCGAGTCTCCACTGTCGCGCTTTCCCGTGTACGAGGAGAACACGGATAATGTGATAGGCATCCTTTCGGTAAAGGACGTGATGATGGCTGAGGCAAAAGGCGCGATTAATGAGGAGAATACGGTCAACAGCCTGATTCGCCCGGCCTACTTTACTCCTGAGTCCAAGCGCATAAGCGAACTTTTTACCGAGATGAGGGACAATAACTACCGGATGGCTGTGGTTGTAGATGAGTACGGCGGTACTGCCGGCATAGTCAGCCTCAGCGGCCTGCTCGAGGAGATTGTCGGCGTCGTCGGCGACGAGCTTGCAGAAGCGGAGAAGGAATTCGAGGCTATCGATGAATACACCTTTCAGATTGACGGCGGTATGAACATCGAAGAGGCCAATGAAGAGATGGAACTGGAACTGCCGGAGAGCGAGGACTATGAGACTGTCGCCGGCTTTATCCTCAGCCACCTCGGGCGTATCCCAAAGACCGGTGAGCGGTTGAGATATGAGGGTATGAACCTGACGGTAACCGAAATGCGCGGCTTGAAAATCGAGAAGGTCCTTTTAGCCAAGCGGAAAATCAGGAAGGAAGATGCAGCGCCTCCGGATAAAGTTTAACCGGGGAGAGGAAGTAAAATTCATCTCCCATCTGGATATAATGCGACTCTGGGAAAGAGCCCTTCACCGTGCTCAGATAAAGCTGGCTTACTCCGAGGGATTCAATCCCCGTCCTCGTATATCACTTGCCGTGCCTCTTGCCGTAGGAGTGACCAGTGAAGCCGAGCTTATGGACATCTTTGTTACCAACACGGTCTCGCCGCACTGGTTCACCGCCGCTGCCAGCCGCCAGCTGCCGCCCGGCATTGAAATCCTCGGGGTTTACCAGGTAGCGCCGACAATCCCGTCTCTGCAATCCCGGGTCCGCTATGCCGAATATGTGGTTGAAGTGGAAACGGCGGATGGACCGGAGAACACGGAATCGGCAATTTCCGGTCTCCTTTCACTGGAAAGCCTTCCCTGGCACCACCTGAGGGACACCGGCCGGCGCGACTACGACCTCAGGGCTTTAATCGATGATATCTGGCTTGTTGATTCTTCTGACAATTGCTACACTATAGGTATGAGGTTGCGTTGTGACAATACCGGTTCCGGCAGGCCGGAACAGGTTGCCCTGGCGCTTGGCTTTACCCGTCATCCGCAGTCGATTCACCGTACCAGGCTTATCCTCGAAGCCTGAAGGTGAGTCCAGTTGTGACTAAAGTCGCATCCGCACCGTTCACTTTCAAATAGAATGGTCTTAAGGTAAGGGAATGAAGGGTCTGCTTATAAGCGTCGCCATAATCTTTCTAGTTACCGCAGTTGGTATCGGTGCCAGCGCTATTGTTCATATTAACCTTGTTAGCAGCCTGGACACTGCCCGCGATACCGGCTTTGATGAAGGGTATGACGACGGTTATGAAGAAGGCCTGATAGAGGGCAGTATTGCCGGCTACCAGGAAGGAAGCAAGCTCGGTTATCTGACCAGCAATAGAGTTGCTGCCGCCACCCGCGATGGAGAAGACTTCTATTTTATCTATAATCCTACCTCTGAGGAAGTGCGGGAAATATTAAATGAAGGCGGACTCGACTCAGCCCGGGAAGTGATTGATTATTCTGCAGTCAACGGTATCCGGGTGGCATATATCCGGTGTCAGACCGTTCCTAATGAACCTAAGGGAAAGACCTATCTCCAGGAACTGGTAGGCTTTGAGACTGTTGATAAAGGGTTTATTTTTATTGATGCGGAGTTACACAGAGAAGTACAGGTGGAAGTCGGTGTAAGTTACAGCGTATTAAACAGGCTTCCTCCTCCGTCTTATGATGATACCATTGGCAAGGTGACAATCGTCTGGTAGGCTGGCTGAAGAGGAACGGATAGATGGAAAATTTCAAGGAATATGCTATTGCCATAACCAGAATCATACTGGGACTGATTATCCTGGTAGGGGGGCTTATAGTCCTCGACATTTTTATTTATCTGGGTGCTACCGGCAGCACTTTCAGCGATGAAACCGCACATGCTTTTAGCGATAGCTATGACCAGGCTTATGTCCGGACATTTGAAATCGGCTACCAGAGGGGCTATACAAAAGCCTATGATAAGGGGTATGAAAAGGGGTACGAAATCGGCCTGGGCCATATCTATGAGGAAAGAGTCGGCAGCCTGGCGGAGCTTCGTAATCCTACCTATATAGAACTGAAGGAGTTCCTTGCTGCCGATGATACAAATAATAATGCCTATGTCAGCGGTGAGTATGTCTGTTATGATTTTGTCGCTGAGCTTAACAATAATGCCGAAGCTGCCGGCATCCGGGCGGCTTACGTCCGTATTCGCTCAAGAAATTGGGCTCATGCCCTGGTCGCCTTTGAGACGCTGGACAGGGGCATAATCTTCATTGAGCCGCAGTCGGATAAAGAGGTGACCCTGGAAATAGGTAAGCCTTACCCGTGGTGGCAGGTCGGCGCCGCCAGTCCGTTGCGTCGCCAGGCTGAGTTAACGGAAATCCAGATAATATGGTAAGCTTTATACACCACTATGGTGAAAAAGCAGAGATATCGGGAACCGTTAGAGCAGCGGGTACTGCACTTCATTAGAGAAAACGACCTGCTGTCGGGCCAGCGGCAACTGCTGGTAGCAGTGTCCGGAGGCCCCGATTCCGTCTGTATGCTCCACATTCTTGTCTGCCTTCGGGAAGAGCTTGATATAAAGCTTCACCTGGCCCACCTCAACCATAAGCTCCGGGGCGCTGAGTCCGAGGCCGATGCCGGGTATGTTTCCCGGCTTGCCCGGCAACTCGGTGTCACGGCTACCGTAGAAGAGCGCGATGTAAAAGAATATAAGGCACGGGAGCGCACTTCGCTTGAGGAAGCAGCCCGCGAGGTGCGCTATGCTTTTCTTGCCGAGGTAGCGGAGTCTATCGGTGCCGACCGCGTGGCGGCAGGGCATACTACCGACGATAACGTGGAAACGGTACTGCTGCATCTAATCCGGGGGACAGGGACAAGGGGGTTACGCGGTCTGCAGCCGGTCAGCCGCTGGCAGTCCTCTAAAAATAGCCTTGTTATTATAAGGCCTCTGCTCCGGGTCAGCCGGCAGGAGACATCCGATTACTGCCATGAGCGCGGACTTGAGCCCAGGACTGATGCCTCCAACCTGTCACTATCGCCGCTGAGAAACAGAGTCCGCCACCAGCTATTGCCCCTGCTCCGGGGCTATAATCCGCGGGTGACCGAAGCCCTGCTCCGGACGGCGCGTATTGCTGCTGACGACCTTGCCGCTCTCGATGCGGAGAGCGCCCGGCTGTGGGGAAGTGTTGCTCGAAGGCAGGGAGAGACTATTATCCTGGACAGGGAAAAATTTCTTGAGCTGGCTCCCTCCCTGAAGCGGCACCTGCTTCGCCGGTCAACGGAAGAGCTGCTGGGCAGTCTCAAGGATATCGAGGCGCGCCATATCGAAGAAATAATGGAGGCACTGACAAAACCAGCGGGGAAGAGGCTCCATTTACCCGGGGGACTGCTCTTTGTCATAGAATACGACCGCTACCTGCTGGCAGCGGATGCGGCGGAATTATCTCCGTTTCCGGTTATAGACGGTGAAATTAGATTAGAAGTGCCCGGCGAGACCCTGTTTCCCGGCTGGCGGGTGAAAGCAAAAATCATCGGGCGGGAAGATATGGAAGATGAAAAAGACGGTTTCACCGCCTACTTCAATCTTGATGAGACCGGTGATACCGTGACAGTGCGCTGTCGCCGCCCCGGCGACAGGTTTTACCCGCTGGGCATCGGGCAGCCGAAGAAATTGGGCGAGTTTATGATTGATGCCAGAGTCCCTCGTGCCTGGCGAGCAGACAACGGGCACCCTCTCACGCCCGGCACGAGGGACTCTGGCGGGGTTATGATTG
>CAZOUZ010000143.1:0-4379 GCA_964583115.1 uncultured Dehalococcoidales bacterium | reverse complement strand
GAAGAGATTCACAAGTTTGATTACGTCCAAGATTTAACGGCTCGTTGGTATCCTATTGGTAAGAATATCCCTATTGTGGTAGACCCGCGCATTAGTACTGGATTACCCACGATTCAAGAACGTGGGATAACAGTGAGAATTATCCACAAACGTTTCAAAGCAGGACAACATATGGACTACATAGCTGAAGATTTCGCTTTGAATAGAGATATAGTTGAGGAAGCGGTGCGGTATGCTGAAACGGTTGCCGTGTGATGAAATTACTTTGTGATGAAGATATTGGGACTGGTGTACCAGAGGCACTTCATCTTGTAGGGTATGATGCTAGGTCTCTCTATAAGCAAGGATGGGCAGGGAAAGAGGACACTTTTTGGTTAGCAAAAGCAGGCCAACTCAATTTTCTAGTGTTTAGTTGTAATAAACGAATGCTAATAGCACCCAATGAACGTCAAGAAATCATTGATAATAAAGTAGGGATCGTTTTTTTAACATCTGGCGAAGAACATCCGCATAAAGTATTAAGATTATTACTCATAAAGTGGGATAAATTGACAGAAATAGACAAAAATACTACCCGCCCTTTTACTTTCTTTTTATCGCCTCAGGGACGGTTATCAACAACATATAGAAAGTTCAAGTTGTAAAAACTCCTACCAACCACAACCGAGCAGAACCGGGTAGAGTCCCCTACAAACCCTTAATCATCTTGTCTGCCGCTTGCTGCGGGCTTGTTTTTCTGTTTGTCAGGTCGTCGACGAGGGTCTCAAGGGAAGCGCTGTCCATTTTATCCATATAGCTCTTTAAAGAGCTTTCCACCGCCATCATCAGCTCCAGCCTGGCCCTCTCCCTGCGGCGTCTTTTTAGTTCTCCGCTGGAGGTAAGGAACTCCCGGTGCCTGAGTATCTCACCGGCAAGCCGTTCGATGCCCTTTCCGGAGACCGCCTCGGCAAGGACCACCTCCGGTCTCCAGCCGCCGGGACGGTCTTTCATCCCGGCAGTAGTCTCCAGCCAGGTCTTTAAGTCCTCGGCGCCTTCCCTGTCCGCCTTGTTGACGGCGAATATGTCGGCTGCCTCCAGGATACCGGCTTTCATCATCTGGACTTCATCCCCCATCCCGGGAGTGAGGACGATAACGCAGCTATCGGCAATTCCGGCGATATCCACTTCACCCTGCCCCGAGCCTACCGCCTCGACAAAGATGATATCCTTGCCCATAGCGTCCATAACGTGGATTGTATCCGCGGCAGCCTTCGACAGCCCGCCCTTCCAGCCTCTCGAAGCCAGGCTGCGGATGAATACGTCTTTGTCCACTCCCTTGCCCTGCATCCGTATCCTGTCCCCCAGCACCGCCCCGCCGGTATAAGGGCTGGTCGGGTCAATGGCGACAACGCCGACAGTCATATTTTTGCTGTTCCTGAAGTGTTTGATAAGACCGCCGATAAGGGTGCTCTTGCCGGTACCGGGAGCGCCGGTTACTCCCACCACGGAAGCCCGTCCGGTATGGAGATAGATATCCCCTAATGCCCCAACCGCCTCCGGCGTTTCGTCCTCGATGCCCCGCATCAGCCTGGCCGCCGCCAGGACATCACCTTGCAGTACCTTTGTTATCAAAGATTCCGGTTCCATTTCCGCCACTCCCCGCACACTTCTCGAATATTCCAAAATATAATGTTTATATATATTACTCCGAGGCTGTTTGCAAATATTGAATTGTCATTCCCGACCTGCTCGGGAATCCAGGTTCCCAGCTCTAATTGCTGGATTCCCGCTCCCGCGGGAATGACGGAACGAATCAGGAAATGCGCTTTCGGGCAACCTCCTGCAATGAATTTATTAATTAAAACATGAATGTGATTTTCAAACGAGTCTAGCCGCCGGCATACTGTTCACGCAGCACCCGCTTGAGCACCTTGCCCATCTGGTTGCGCGGAAGCTCGTCCGTAAATACCACCGACCTCGGTCTCTTAAAGCTTGCCAGGTTGGCGCGGCAGTACTCCATTATCTCCTCGGCAGTGGCTTCCTCGCTCTTCTTGACGACCACCACCGCCATAGGCACTTCACCCCACTCCTCGTCAGGGACGCCGATTACGGCAACGTCGTCAATCTTGGGGTGAGAAAACAGCACTCCTTCGACCTCCTCGGGAGATATATTTTCCCCCGCCCGGATAATCATGTCCGTGGCTCTTCCCGCCAGGAAGAAGTAACCGCCTTCATCCATATAGCCCATATCGCCGGTATGGACCCAGCCGTCCTTATCGATTGTCTTATCCGTTTTTTCCTCGTCTTTCCAGTACCCGCTCATTACCCTGGGTCCCCTGGCTATAATCTCGCCAACCTCATTCGGCGGCAGGTCTTTACCATCCTCGTCGATAACCTTCATCTCGATATCGGACATAGGTCTGCCGATAGAGGCAAGCCTTTTCAGCTTCTTCTCCTTTTCCTCCTCGGTGCCGGTAATATTATGGTCCTCAGGACTGAGGGTGGTAATCGTTGATGCCGTCTCCGTCTGCCCGAAAGCGTTGATAAAACTAACCCCGGGGAAGAGCTCCACCGCCTTCTTGATGACTTCCAGAGGCATCGGGGCCGCGCCGTAGGTTATGACCCTCAGGCTGCTCAGGTCATGCTTGCTGAAATCGGAATGGTCCATAAGCATTTTCAGCATGGTGGGGACCATCATCGCCCGGTTAGCCTTCTCCGCCTCCACCAGACCCATCCATTCCCCGGCCTCGAACTGCCGCTCCATTATCAGGGTACGTCCGCCGTAAACAGCCGCCATCATCGCCTGAATCCCGGCAACGTGGTAGAGAGGCACGGTAAGGATATTCCCCTCCTGCGCCACCGGGTCGGCAGGGCTGACATTCTCAAGGACATATATTGCAAAACTGTTGTGAGATAGCATCACGCCCTTGGGGAAGCCGGTAGTGCCGGCGGTGTACACCAGTATGGTGGTATCATCATCGCCGATATCGGTGAATATCTCATCGGGGCTGGATGAGGCTATCATATCTTCACAATAGACCATGCCGTCGGCTTTGCCGTCCAGAGCAATAAAGTTCTTTACCGTTTCCAGCTCGGGCTTTATCGAATTGACCAGTTGGACATAGCGTTCGCCCATAAGAATAGTCTCGGACCCGGAGCTATTCAGCATGTAGGTAAGCTCGCTGCCCTTGGCTCTGAAGTTCAGGGGAACATAGATAGCTCCGATTTTCGCCACGGCAAAGTAGGTTTCCACGCACTGGTTGGTATTAACCTGGAGCATGGCGACACGGTCGCCTTTTTTGACGCCCATTTTCAGCAGGGCGTTTCCTATCCTGTTAACCCTTTCATTAAGCTGGTTAAAGGTGTACCTTTTCCCTTCAAAAACAATAGCAGCCTTGTCCGGGCATATTGCGTTTGAGATATTCAGAAATTCCGCGGTGTTCATATTTTCTTTCCAACCTCCATATACTTTAGCTTTGTATTTACCAACGGGGTCTTATAAGACCCCGAAGTTAAGCTCGATTTTAACGGGCTAACAGCCGGCTGCCAAGGTTAGCTTCAAGCTCCAGCCCCCGCTCCAGGCTCAGGTCAAGCCCCCGGGTAACAGCCTGCTTGGCATAGCTCACCGCCAGGGGGTCATACGCTTTAATCTTTTCGGCGAACCTCTCGGCAGCGGGCAGCAGCTCGCTTCTGGGCACAACTTTGTTCACCAGCTTCATCCGGAGGGCTTCCTCGGCTTTCACCCAGCGCCCGGTAAGCAGCATATCCAGAGCGTGAGCCCTGGCTATCGTGCGGGGCAGGGTCTGGCTGCCTCCGGCGGCGGTGATTATGCCCAGCCCCATCTCCGGAGTGCCGAACCGGACGTCTTCCGAAGCCACCCTGATATCGCAGCAGAGGGCTATCTCCAGACCGTCCCCGAGAACATAGCCGTGGAGGGCGGCGATTATCGGCTTGGTAATGCTCAGGAAAAGCCCCCAGACATCTCGCTCCCAGCGCACCTGGCGGGCAATCGTCGGTGAAGGGGCGGTGAGAAACTCGCTCAGGTCGGCACCGGCGCAGAAGGCTTTCTCCCCGGCACCCTTGAAAATGACAACTTTTACATCGGAATCATCTTTAATCGCCTGCAAGACCTGGTAAAGCTCGTCCCGCATCTTCATATTGTAGGTGTTCAATGCTTGAGGGCGATTAAGGGTAACATAGCCCGTCCCGTCTTTTATTTCGTAGATGATAGTTTCAAAATCACTCATTTCAATTTACTTGGAACCCTATCCTCTGTATCCCTCCCCCCGATTGTATCGGGAGGGAAAGATTCTCCCTGAAGAAGGGCTTCGCCCCTATTTGACGTCCTGCTTTCATTTGTCATTCCCGCGAAGGCGGGAATCCACTACTTCAAACCGGTT
>CAZOUZ010000142.1:0-4392 GCA_964583115.1 uncultured Dehalococcoidales bacterium | reverse complement strand
GTTCTACACCTCCTTAAATGGTATCGGCCTGAAAAGATTGCTAATAGACTACAGCCAACGGAGGGCAAAGGTCAAGTATTCAACTGTCATTGCTTCGCCCCGATTTTGTCGGGGACATCACAAACTAAAACCGAACAGTACCGTACTACCTGGCTTTACTAATAACCGCCTTGGGCGCTATACTATAGCTGTTCGTGAAATCAGGGCTGCACCTCACCTCGCCAGGCAGCAATAATTTTTTTGTTATATGGGCACAGCTATGAAAAAAGTTGGCATTCTCTACCACCCGATGAAAGAGGCAGCTCATCCGCTGGCTGAAAAACTCGAAAAGTTTCTTACCGCAAGAGGTATCTCTACCTGGGTATGCTCAGCCTGGGAGGTAGAGGCGGCCAGGACTCAGGTAAACGGCACCGATTTAATCCTCAGTATCGGCGGAGACGGCACTATTCTGCGGGCAGCCCAGACAATAGTCCCCGAGCCGACCCCGATTACCGGCATAAACCTGGGACATCTTGGATTTATGACCGAGCTCAGTGTTGACGAAGCCGAAGAAAAGCTTACCGCATTACTCGCCGGGGACGGCTGGATTGACGAGCGTTCCCTGCTTCAAGCCGAGCTTTCCTTTGGAAATGACAAGCAAAAGAGACCGCAAAAGTTTTATGCCCTTAACGACGTGGTAGTAGCGCGGGGAGCGGTAGCCCGGGTAATCTACGCCGAAGCCAGCATTAACGGCGAGCTGCTGACCACTTATAAGACTGACGGGGTGATTGTCGCCACCGCCACCGGCAGCACCGGCTACGCGCTGGCAGCCGGCGGTCCCGTCCTGCATCCGCAGGCTAAAGAACTGCTGCTTCTACCGATAACCCCCCACCTCAGTTCTACTTACACGCTGGTATTACAGCCTACGGCAGAGGTCAAATTGCGCCTTAGTACCACCCACCCGGCAACCCTGAGTATCGACGGTCACATAAATCTTCCCTTATCAGAGGATGCAGTCATTACCGTAAAACACAGCCAGAATACCGTCCGCTTCTTAAGAATTCACCCGGAGAGCTCTTTTTACGGCTCCCTGGAACAGCGGCTGAAAGGAAAGCAATAGGTGGATAAACCGGAAAAAGCCAAGATAACCGATGCCCCCCAGATACACCGGCTGATTAATTACTTTGCCGATAAGGGGATGATGCTGCCCCGTTCCCTGAGCGAGATATATGAAAACATCAGGGACTACTTCATCGTCAAAGACGACAAACAGATACTTGCCTGTGCATCACTACACGTTATCTGGGCCGACCTGGCGGAGATAAAATCGGTGGCGGTAGCCGAGGACAGGCAGGGACAGGGAATAGGCGACAGTATTATAAAAGCCTGCCTGGTTGAAGCCAGAGATATCGACATCCCCACCGTCTTCTGCCTGACCTATCAACCGGGCTTCTTTGAGAGGTTCGGCTTTACCCAGCTCGATAAAATGGAACTGCCGCAGAAAGTCTGGACCGAGTGTTACCGCTGCCCCAAGTTCCCGAACTGCGATGAGATTGCTCTTATCTACCACCTGGAGGCAGACTGAAATTGACCGGGGAAAAGATACTGTCCAGCCAGCTAATCTTCGACGGACGGGCGGTAAAGCTGCGGGTTGATACCGTGCAAATGCCGGACGGCAGGGAAACAACCAGAGAAATCGTCGAACACAGTGCTGTCGTGGCTATTGTGGCTGTTGATACCGACGATAACGCCCTGCTGGTCAGGCAATTCCGTCACCCGGCGGAGCAGGAACTGCTGGAGATACCCGCCGGCGGTATCGACGACGATGAGGAACCGGCGGACGCGGTGCGCCGCGAGATGCAGGAGGAGACCGGCTACCTGCCGGAAAAAGTGGAGAAACTCGGAGGATTCTACTCCGCGCCCGGCTTCTGCACCGAGTACCTTTACCTTTACCTGGCTACCGACCTTGTCCCCAGCCGGCTTTACGCCGAGGATACCGGGAGCATCACCCTGATGCGGGCGCCGCTGGCAGAAATCCCCGGACTGATTACCTCGGGCAGCATCTGCGATGCCAAGAGTATTGCCGGGCTGCTTACCTACCTGGAGTACAGGAAAACACATTAAAGAAGAAAGAAAGCAGCCTCTATGTCACCGGATGAAACAAATACAGTGAAAGCCGCAACGGGGAAGAGACCCCGTTATTTTTATGGGTGGAACATCGTCGGCGCTGCTTTCCTGGCGCACCTTTCCTACGCCGAGCACTTTTCGTCGATGCTCGGCTTCTACTTCAAGCCGCTTCAGGCCGAGTTCGGCTGGAGCCGCAGCGCCATGGCCGCCGTTCAGTCAATTGCCCGGGTAACCGAGGCATTGATAGCTCCCCTGTTCGGCCCGATTATAGACCGCTACGGACCCCGGGTGTTAATGCCTGTCGGAGCCATAATCGTCGGCCTCGCCATGCTGGCGATAACCCAGATAACCGATATCTGGCAGTTCTACATGCTGCGGGGCGTCGTCTCTGCCATCGGCTTTACGCTTATGGGAGGGCTGGTGACCGATATCGCCATTAACAACTGGTTCATAAAAAAGCGGGGGCGGGCGCTGGCTATCGGGCGCATCGGCAGCAACCTGAGCAATATAATTTTCACCCCGGTTACCGTGTTCGTTATTGCCGCATCCGGCTGGCGGACGATGTTCTTTATCTTCGCCGTCGTCACCTGGCTTGCCGTCCTGATTCCGTCAATTATCCTGATGCGCCGCCGCCCGGAGGATATGGGACTATATCCGGACGGAATTCAACCCAGTACCACCGAAATCAGGAGCCGGGAGGAAGTGCCGGATAACCCGGTCAGCGAGGCGACCGCGGTACCGGAGCCAGTATGGAGCCGCCGGGAGGTCTTAAAGACAGGGAGCTTCTGGCTGCTGGCTATCGCTTTCGGCATCAACAGTATGGCTTTCCAGGGTATCAACATCAGCCTGGCACCGTATATTCAGGACCTGGGCTACAGTGAAGCAGTGCTGGCATCGGTGATGACCTTCCGGGCGATAATGGCGGCAGTGGCACTGCTGTTCGTGGGGTTCCTCGCCGAGCGTGCTCACCGGGTCCTGGTCCGCGTTATCCCCTTCATTGTCCAGGGTATAGCCGTCTCTCTCCTGCTCCTAGCCGGGCAGCCGCTCTTCCTCTGGCTGGCGGTGGCTCTATACGGGCTGGGACTATCAAGCATCGTGGTAATCCAGGAAGTCCTCTGGGCGAATAATTTCGGACGCCTGAGTCTGGGACTAGTCAGGTCGCTTGCTTTTCTTGTCGCCTTCGGCTTCGGCGCTTCCGGTCCGATTGTCATAAACGCCGTCTTCGATATCCTCGGCTCATACCATCCGGCATTTCTGGCGATTATCGGCTTGTTCGCCGTGTCCGCTTTCACCATGGCGATAGTGCGCCCGCCAAAAGCGCAGCGCTACGCCACGGCAGCCGGGATGACGCCCTCTGCCGGATAAGGAGAGCCTATCCCAGGCTGCCCGATAGCTGGCGTCCGCCGAGCAGGTGCAAATGGAGATGAGGCACCAGTTGACCACCTTCTTTGCCGCAGTTCATCGCCAGGCGGTAGCCGCTCTCAGCCACTCCCTCGCTCTTTGCCAGTTGATTGGCTACTTTCACCATCTCGGCAACCAGAGGTAATTCAACCTCGGATATCCCGGCAAGAGAGGGAATATGCTTTCTGGGGATGATAAGCAGGTGAGTTGGTGCCAGAGGGCTGATGTCACGGAAAGCGATTACCTCGTCGCCCCGGTAAACAATATCGGAAGGTATTTCACCGGCTACAATTTTACAAAAAATGCAATCGTCCATTACTCACCTCTGTATTTGCTTCACATCGCTACAATGAAACGGGTAATCAAAATGCTATCACACTGACTGACTCCAGACAAGCCTGCCCGGACTACTTTTTATTATGAAACCTATCCCACAAATCTCTTCCCTTTCTGGATTTTTATAGCTCTGCCCTGTTTCTCTCACCTTTGATACCAAGACCAAGAAGGGCGTTTAAGAGGGGCTTACACCCCATAATGATAGTGAGATACAGAAAGAGAGAACCTCTTTGTCCAGAAAGCTGAGAAGGGGTGTTTAAGAGGGGCAAAACAACCTCAAATCCAGGCATCGGGAGCTCAAGAAAGAGTCTTATCAAACACGGTCGGGTGTTTAAGAGGGGCGAAGCCCCTCTTAAATTTCATTAAGGGCGGCCTGCTTGCGCTAACCCGCCTCCCATAGTCCCGATGAAATCGGGACGGCGGGCAGGAGCTCCCGCCTGCCGAGAGCCTCGTGCGGCGGGCAGGTCAGCGGAGGCAAGCAGGCGGGAATAGATAAATAAACTTCCCACGACCTTACGGTCGGGGTATTAGTCTATTTCAAACTTCGTT
>CAZOUZ010000141.1:0-4413 GCA_964583115.1 uncultured Dehalococcoidales bacterium | reverse complement strand
ACTTTCACGCTGACCGTGGATGTCGGCTCGGGCGGCGGTATTGTCAGGCTCGACGGGGTCGCTCTCCCTGCTTATCCCTACACCCTGGAGGTCGACAGCGGCACAACGGTTACCGTCGAGGCAGTGCCCAATTTCGGCAGGGTTTTCGATGGCTGGAGCGGAGACCTGCGGATTCCGGCGAACCCTGCCCCTCTGGTTATAAACTGCGATAAGGACATCACCGCCCGTTTTTCTACCGACTGGCTCCTGTTCGGCTCGGCTATCGGCAGCCTGGTGCTGGTGATTTTCCTCGGCTCTGTCTTAATCATCAGGCGCCGGGCGGACTAATCAACCAGTCGCCGGGCGAATACGCTTTCAGGTGCCCGGCGATTCTTTTGCCATATTCTCCCTGGACTGCCGCCAAGATTCGCATCATACCTCCGGAATTTCTCTAAAGTTATTTAGAGCAAGAATTTGCTTACCGCTGCGGCAACGCCGTTACTATCAACATCGAGGGTAACATAGTCGGCTACCGCTTTCAGCTCATCGGAGGCGTTGTCCATCGCTACACCCAGGCCCGCCGTGGTAAGGAGGGAGATATCATTCACTCCGTCCCCTATAGCCATAACCTCGGTCAAATCTATCCCCAGGAAGGAGGCTAGTGCTTCCAGGGCTTTCCCCTTGGAGACGTCTCTGGCAACGATATTAATAAAATCGATACCGGGATAAGCCGGAGTCCCCGTCCAGGAGAAATGAAGGTTGTCCTTGAAGTGAGAAACAAAATCTCTAGCCTTAGCCTTCTCTTCGTCGGAAGCTACCACCAGGGTGCCTTTTATAACCCTCTCCGCCTGCCAGATTTCTTTGAAGTCCACGATGGTCGGCACAAGTTTAAAGAAATCACGGCGGATATCGGTAGCCCAGGTCTCCCGCTCGGCAAAGAAACGGGTCGCCGAATAAAGGTCGAAATCGAGTCCCACCCGGCGCGCATACTCAATCATCTGCCTGACAAGCTCCTGACCGATTGGCTCGACATATACTTCGTCGTCTTTTTCCGGGTTATAGACGAGGGCGCCGTCGAAGAACATGTGATAGCCGTCCAGCGCCATCCGGTTAATAAATCTCAAGGATGCCTGCACTACCCGTCCGGTGGATAAAGAGACACGGATACCCGCTTCACCGGCTTTTGCCAGCGCCTCTATATCTATCTCCGAGATATTGTCGTTCTTGTCCAGCAGCGTGCCGTCTATATCCACCACCAGAAGCTTATATCGTTTCTCCGTCACCCGACCTCCTTTATTTATCTTTATAACCCTATCCCCTGTATCCCTCCCGATTGCATCGGGAGGGAAAGTAGCTTTAGAAGAGGGGCTTCATCCCTCTTAGACGCCCTGCTTTTATATGTCATTCCCGCAAAGGCGGGAATCCACTACTTCAAGCCAGTTCCAGAAACATGGATTCCCGATCAGGTCGGGAATGACAACTAAATATTTTCAGACAACCTCATATTTTCATAAAGTGGGGCTTTGCCCCTCTTAAACAACCCTTTTGTATTCCTTAATTCTCTTACAAAGTGCTATACTGTTAACGAAATGACAGCCGTTTTATCCAGGCAGGAAATCCACCGGTTACTGGAGCAGGAGCCGCCTCTGGTCGAAGGCTATATCGACCTTGAGGCGCAGGTGCAGCCCAACGGCTTCGACCTCACTCTCCGCGATATCGCCCTGCCCCAGACACCGGGGCAAATAGCCGCCAGCAACAGCCAGAGGGTGGTCTCCGACCTTGCCCCCCTGGTATTCGACGGACTGGGCTTTATAAACCTTGTCCCCGGTATCTATATCATCACCTACAACGAAATTGTCCACCTGCCTAACAATCTTATGGCATTGGCAAGACCAAGGTCAAGCCTGCTCCGCTGCGGCGTGACCGTCAGCACCGCCGTCTGGGACGCCGGTTACAACGGCCGTTCCCAGTCTCTGCTTGTCGTCTACCACCCCCAGGGGTTCCGCCTGCAAAAAAACGCCGCGATTACGCAGCTTGTTTTCTTCCACCTGACCGGCGAAACGGAAGGCTACCGGGGGACCTATCAGGAGGAGAATATCAACGAATAGACACTTTATTCTTCAGACGTTCTGAGCCGGCCTCTTCATTTCAAAGCTGTCCGTGATATGGTGCAAATCCCTGGCATATATTTCTTCAAGGTCAATCTTCATCGCTTACCACCCCTTACATAGTTTTACCCATATCCGGAAATCGCTCTGATAACTGAACAGCATTTCCCTGCCTGAAGCAGATTATTGAACCACGATATTCAGGGCGGCAGGAATAAGCGAGAAAGATGCCGGGCCTTCTCCCAGCACTTCGCCGTCGGCGTGGACAAGGACTTTCTCGGCTGACTCAACGGTAACCTTTCCCGCCTTCTCCATCCTGACCTTAGGATGGTCGCCGTGAGTCCCCTTATAGACCATCGGCAGCGACTTCAGCAGGTCGAATTTACCCACGTCGCCGATAACACAGACATCAAGCAGGCTGTCATCCAGGCTGGCTTCCGGAGCGATGCGCATCCCGCCGCCAAAGTAGTTCCCGTTGGACACCACCACGCTGAGGACACGAGCCTTCTCAGCCCTGTCGTCGATACCCAGCCCAACGGACTTATTCCGGTAGCCGACCAGGGTGCGGAGCAGACCGGCGAGATAAGGAATGGTGCCGCCGAAATACTTGGGCAACTGCTCGGTAGCCTCGACCGCCGCCGCATCAAACCCTATACCGGCGACATTGACGAAGAAGCGCTTTGAAGACTGCCCGTTTTTCCGGTATTCAACAATGCCGATATCAATCAGGCGCCTTTGCGGGCTGGTCAGGCAGGAACAGGCGCTGACGTAGTTCCGGGGTATACCTGCCGAGCGGACGAAATCGCTCCCGGTGCCGGTGCTGATTATCCCCAGAGAAACACTGCCGGCATCAGCGGAATGAAGTATGCCGTTGGCAACTTCATTCACCGTGCCGTCGCCGCCAACCGCCACCAGGTAGCGATAGCCGTCACTGGCAGCAGCCCTGGCAAGCTCCGTGGCGTGCCCCGTCCCCTCGGTATAATCGTGGTCGAACGATAAACCGATATGAGTCAGAAGCCGGTGGAGATGGGGCCACTTCCTGCGGGTAGAATTGGCTCCGGCTGCCGGATTTACTATTACCTTGGCATGCGGCACCTTCATTTTCGTAAACATCCCCCTAGTCGAGGTAGCTTATCCGGTCTGAGGGTCTTTCCTTTATGTCAACTTCTATACCGGCTTCCTTAAAGAGCTCGATAAAAGTATTATCGTTGTACTTCCCGAAGCTGACAAACCGCTTTATCCGGGCATTGACCAGCATCTTGGCGCAGAGCACGCAGGGCGTATGGGTGCAGTAAATCGTGCTCCCCTCCATACTGACGCCGTGAAGCGCCGCCTGGATGATTACGTTCTGCTCGGCGTGAATGGCGCGGCAGATCTCGTGCCTCGTCCCGGAAGGTATGCCCAGTTCGTCACGGAGGCAGCCGAGTTCGAGGCAGTCCTTCTGCCCGGCGGGAGCGCCGTTATAGCCCGTTGTTAAAATACGCCTGTCCTTTACCGCTACCGCTCCCATGTGATGCCGGCGGCAGGTCGAGCGTTCGGCTACCACCGAGGCTATTTTCAGGAAGTACTCGTCAAAATCCGGTCTGTCAAGTTTTTTCATTCTTTCAACCCGGAGATAACTTTCTCCGTTTCCTTTTTTAATTCGTCCAGTGAGGACTCGTTTTTAATGGTGAAGTCCGCCATCGCAATCGGTCCGCCCTTGTTTATGTTCTCGATTTCCGCCCTGTCACGGCTGGCGGCCTCCTCGATGGTGAGTCCCCGCTTCTTTCTGCCGGTCAGCCGGGAATACCTCGCCTCCGGTGACGACCAGACAGCCACCATATAAAGATTTTTCCCGTAATGCTCCTTAAGAAAGGAATACTCTTCCCAGGAGTAAAGCCCGTCAACCACGACATCCGAGTGTTGCAGGGCTGAATCAATCGCCGGCAGGTTCAGCATAGCGTAAGCCGCCATTCCCTTTTCCCGGCGGAGAAGCTCCCTGACGCGACGCTCGTTTTCCTCGTTAAGCTCAAGTCCCCTCTTCCGTACCTCAGCATCGGTAATATCACCAAACCTTATCCTGGTGAAGCCGCTCCGCTCGAACAGCCCGGCGACCTCGGACTTGCCGGCTCCCGGCATACCTACAATCGAAACCACTTTCATAGCTTTTATGGAACTCATTATAAGAGAGAGGAGTTATAAATAGCAATCGTAATGCTGATATCTATATCCCCTTTCCCTTAAATATAAGCAACAGGGGTATCTAATGCTCAGCTTCAGAATCTGGCATATCAACCCA
The DNA here is from genome assembly GCA_964583115.1 of uncultured Dehalococcoidales bacterium. Classification (GTDB taxonomy): domain Bacteria; phylum Chloroflexota; class Dehalococcoidia; order Dehalococcoidales; family UBA2162; genus CAYVOV01. The sequence goes on along the minus strand of CAZOUZ010000141.1, from coordinate 48 downwards.
GACGCCTGTCCGGCGCTGTATCCTGTACTCCCTGAAAAGCCACAGCCC
>CAZOUZ010000140.1:0-4460 GCA_964583115.1 uncultured Dehalococcoidales bacterium | reverse complement strand
GGCGGCTTTTATTTCACCTGCTTTCAACGCCGGTCTGTCGTAGCCGGCTATGTTGTGCACCGTTACCTGCCAGCTATCGGGCAGGGGAAAATCAACCTCCTTCGGCTCTTGCCATATATATTGCGGCAGTTTAATAGTATTCTTCAACTCTTTCCTCCGGCTGTAATTGCGCTCTATAGCTTTTTCAATCGGGGCTTAAAATTCTAGGCTCGAAGTTGTAGGTGGCGAAGAGGTCGTCAATCGTTTCGGCACGTCTAATAAGCTCGACAGTCCCATCGGTCCGTAAAAGCAGTTCCTGGGGACGCAGCCAGCCGTTATAGTTGCCGCCCATAGCCGGACTGTGGGCGCCGGTATCGTGCTGGACGAGTATGTCTCCCACCTCTGTCTTCGGCAGAAACCGCTGCCTGGCGAACTTGTCACTGTTTTCACAGAGTGGGCCCACCACATCCACGACTTCCTCATTACCCTGTTTTTCTTTTCCGGCGGGGTCGAGTATGGTGATGTGGTGGTAGGCGGTCTCATAGATAGCCGGTCTCGGGTTTGCCGACATTGTGGAGGCATCGATGCCGATATACTCCCGGTACTTACTCATCCGGTTGACGACTTTTGCCACCAGGACGCCGTGGGGGCCGGTTACATAACGCCCGCTTTCCATAAATAGGGCGGGAGCGTATCCGTACTCCTGTTCGAATTTCCGGAGCAGTATTCCGGACTCTTTCGCCAGGGCGGGCATATCAAAGCGCTCGTCTTCCGGCCTGTAAGGGATGCCGATGCCGCCGCCGATGTTGAAGAACTCGAATTTAATACCCAGGGCTTCGGAGACAATTTCAATGACTTCCAGCATCATCCGGACTGTTTCAACCATGTACCGGTAATTAAGTTCGTTGGAGATAATCATGGTATGGACCCCGAAACGCCCGGCGCCGCGGTCTATAGCCCGCCTGTAGGCTTCAACTATCTGGTCGTGCCGCACCCCGTATTTCGCCTCGACCGGTATTCCGATAAACTGACTGCCGGTGCGCCTCTCGCCGGGGTTGTACCTGAAGCAGATAAGCTTCGGAAACTCCGGGACTTTATCAATCATGGTTATATCATCGAGGTTCAGTATGCAGCCGCCGTCGGCCAGTGCCAGTTCGAATAGCCCGGTGGAGGTGTTGTTTGAGGAAAGCATAATATCGGTGCCGGGGAATCCGGTGCGGCGGCCCAGTATCAGTTCCGATGCCGAGCTGCAGTCCAGGCCGAAGCCCAGATTTTTCATAATTCGGAGAACCGCCGGGTTAGGCAGCGCTTTCACGGCAAAGAACTCCCGGAACCCGGAAATCTCCTTAAAAGTTGACTTTAATTCTTCTCCGGTACTAAGGATTCCCTGCTCGTCGAAAATATGAAAAGGCGTGCCAAAGCACTCGATAATCCCGGGTAAGACCGGGAACAGCCGCTCCCGGAAAGATTTTGACATCGGCACGGTACCGTCCTCCTTTCCTCTCAGATACCCAGCAGCCCGGCGGCATTGCCGCCAAGAATTTTTTCGATGTCGTCTCCGGGCAGGTCCAGCTTCCTTATCTCTTCTATGTAGCGTTTTGCCTCTGAAGAATTTCGGTCGTAGTTGAATGGCCAGTCACTGCCGAACATCAGCTTGTCCGGGCTGATATTGGTCAGGGCGCACTTTACCGCCGCCATTCCCACTTCCCGTCCGGCCATATTGAAGTAGAGCTTATCGAAATACTCTCTCCAGGGCTTGCTTATCATCGGCTTGTCCATGTAGAGGCTGGGGCAGCCGGGTCCGACATAGTTCATATATGCGTCCATACGCTCCAGTACCGCCGAGATACCGCCGCCGAAGTGGTTCATTATTATTGCCAGGTCTGGAAAATCTTCCAGGACGCCGCCGAGGCAGACACGGAAGGTTGCCGCGCACATATCCAGTTCGCGCGCTATGACATAATAGAGGGCGTAAGAAGCGTGGACGGTGTCGAAACCTGGCGGCTCCAGCGTCACGTGAACATCGATTGGCACCCCGAGTTCCGAAACTTTTTCGTAGAACGGCCAGAGTTCCCGGGAGTCCAGTGGCTGTCCGTCCGACCACGTCCAGATATGCACACCCTTGAGCCCCAGTTTTCTTACCGCTCTTTCCAGTTCCTCAAAAGCCGGTTTACCTCCGAGCGGCGGGATAGTGGCAAACCCGATGAAACGCCGGGGATGTTCCCGTACCAGCCCGGCGCAAAAATCGTTCCACCTCCGGCATTGTTCGAGGCTGCTGATGGGGTTTGTGGTCAGTACCGCAATGTCTATGCCGGCTTCATCCATAAAGTTCAAATGCGACTCGGCGCGGCCGACTTCCTCGAATGAGCGGATTTTCATCTTGCCGTCGGTATCCCAGTAGCGCTCACAGACCTTGCCCGACTCACTGGACCCCTTTTCCAGGTGGTCTTCCGTAGCGGTGTGATGCTCCATATCAATTATCATGTGTTTTACCCCTCTTTATTCCGTTTCCGGTGCCCGGTGATGTTTGATTGATGGAAAATAGCGGAACCACCTGCTATTTTAAAGTTAATAAAACGGTTGGTTTGCGGAGCGGGTGAAGGGATTCGGACCCTCGGCGTCTTGCTTGGGCAGAACCAAGGATAAAAGGCGGGTATCCCTTGCCCCCTTTCTGGCTTGCATTATACTTAGCATATATTCCCTGGGTCAAGGGCTGGTTGTGCAAAGGTAAAACCAGACGGGACAATTTTACTGTCCTTAGATACAACGATAATATTACTGTTTGCAGATTTCGGTTTTACCGAAGCTACCTGGACTCATTCTGTAATAAAAGATAGATTTGGTTGCACTTTGCAAGCAAAAGTCGGGTGTTATACAGGCTAAAGACCCAAGCTATGGTGTCCTCAGCTTACTCACTTATCCGTATAATCTTTTATCAGTCGAGCCTTCCCATAAAAACAGGCTCCATAAATCGGTAGTGCTGTATACAAAGATATCTCCTACATCCGCAGTTCCAGACGCGGCTCAATCAAGCGTTGCGGAACATTGGTATCATGCATAAACTTGACCGATAATTGATGTAGCTCGCGTGCTACGTCCATATTCTGGCCAATTATGTTTTTCTCTTGATTGGGGTCCGATTTCAGGTCGTATAACTCAGACCCGCCCGGTTCGCAGTCGTGGAGCATTGACCACTTGTCAGTAGTGATGGTAGCCATGGAAGGCACCACGCATTTGCGTAAAATGTGGTCAACTAACTGGTCTGTATCACCGGCATTAATGAACGGGCAGGAAGTTAATACGTGCTCGCGTCCAGCCTGGCTCGGGTTCTTTACCGCCGGCAGTATTGACTTGCCCTCGACGTAGGACGGTATCTCCTGTCCGAAAAGGTCAAGGACTGTGGGCATCAAGTCAACCGCTGATGTCAGGCCACTGTAAGTGCCCGGGTCAACACCCGGCACATAAATGGTAAGAGGAAGAACAGCAACTTCTTCATATAACGGAGAGCGCGCCCAGGCTCCTCTATCTTCTCCTTCTCTGGCAAAGACCATTTTGCCGAGAATACCGTGCTCGCCGAAGTAGAAACCATGGTCGGTTGTGAATATGATGGCTGTGTTTTCCATGAGTCCCATGTACTCCACCTGCTTGAGAAGTTTGCCTATCCAGGCATCTACCATACTTATTTCGCCGCAATATGCGGCGTGAGCTTTCCTCAGCTTCTCTTCGGTGAACCCAGGCATTTCTTTCCAGTATTGGTAGAAGGGCATTATCTGTTCCCCGTCATAGTCAGGCCAGTAAGGCTCAGTGTAATAGTGTGGTGCGTTCCAGGGCTCATGGGGGTCCCAGGTATCTATGTAGAGAAAGAAGTTCTCTTGGTAGTTGAGTGTCAGCCACTCCATTGCTTTGGTGAATGTCTTCGGCGCAAAGCAATCGGAATCAAGTGGATGTTGGGGGCGTCTTTCGAGCAATTTCCTGTAGGGACTGTGCGGAGGATCGTATCCTCCTTTGGCAACGAAATAATGGTCCGGTATCTCGCTGAAGGTTGTGAAACCACGGTCATAGTTCATACCGTCACGCACAAAGAACGGGGTATCGACGACCGCGGAGGTACTGATGTCGGCGTCCCTGAGGAGCTCGGCGAGCAGCACGTTCCCCGGCGGGATGGGCGTCCACTGCATGAATGAAAGTGTCCAGCGGCCGGTCATAAAGTCGGCCCGTGCCGGCATCGTTGGGAACGAGGCGGCGTAATGACGGTCAAAGCGCATCGATTTTGCCGCCAGGGCATCTATCGAGGGGGTACGCATCTTCTTATTGCCGTAGACACCTACATCTTTGCGCCTTACCGTATCAGACACTATCCAGATAACATTCATTTCTAACCCCCTGAACCAGTTTGGATTTACGGCGATTATAGCACTTTTTAGTAAAACTAAATAGAGATTAAGTAATAACTGGCAATTACCGGGTTGCACATGCTGGAC
>CAZOUZ010000139.1:0-4550 GCA_964583115.1 uncultured Dehalococcoidales bacterium | reverse complement strand
TCCCGGGTCTCTATCTGGACTATCAAAAGAATCTCGTCATTGGCTGTCCGCATATAGTCCGGGTCGGACAGAGCAGCCCTTCTCGGCCCGTAGCCTCTCAAGCCCACAGGCGGATACCGGCAGGCGCGTACCGCGTATTCCGCCTGCTCCCTGGTGTTTACCCAGGGGACAAGCACGCCGTGAGCGCCTATGTCCAGGATACGCTTGATGATGACCATATCGTTCCACTGCGGCCTTACTATGGGAGTGCAGTCGCTTCCGTTCATCGCCTGCATCATAAGCGTCATTGTCTCCAGGCCGATAACGGAATGTTCGCCGTCGATAAGAAGCCAGTCGAAGCCGGTCCGGGACAGTACCTCGGTAACATCCGGATGACCGAGACTGATAAAGGTGCCGATAACAGCCCCACCCTTGCTCAGTTTTTCTTTAAGGATATTTTTCAATGTCAACTACCTCCAAAGAAGTATAATCTTGTGCCCCGCCAGGCAATGTCCGGTCATAGCTGCCCGTAATTATATGACCAGCCGGACAGCAGCCGGCTAAGGGCTTCCCCCTCCCCTTTTCCAATATTTTCCGCCCCTTTCAGAAGCGCGCCTTACTTGTATAGAGAGCCTGTCTGCCGGTAGAGTCCCCTCGAGACAATCACCAGAAGCTCGCTGAACCGCCCTTCTTCCCTCTTCTTAGCCAGGTTCTCGTTATTCAACTTCAGGAACCCGTCGATGTCATCGGTCTCTATCTCGTATAAGGCAAGAAACTTAGCCTGCCCGTCCGAGGGCTCGGCATTCTCGTACCGGGTCGCCCCAAGGAAACCCGGTGTCTCCAGGACATCGGGAAGATGGGTATTATCATACCAGTCGTTAAACTCGTCTTCACGCTCCGCATCTGAGCAATTCGTGCCGACCAACAATAGCCATTTATCCATTTATGTTTTCCTCCTTTTAGCAGACAATACTACTATACATCCAGACATCGGGCAACTTTACCGCCGGGTAACGATTTTATTCCTCTTTTTCACCGGTCACCCGGAGAAACAGCCTGTTCTTGAGGTATAAAAACACCCGGTAAGCCTGAACGGCGACTATCGCCATGGTGATTTTAGGCACCCACATCCAGAAAGCGTTCAATCCCAGCACGGTAAAAAGCGCCGGGTCTTCCACAAGAGCATGATTGATACCGATAGAAATGTGGAGGTACTCAAGCTCCTCTTTCGTAAATGTCCCCTTTTTCGTCTCCTCGATGATGACGGCGCCGCCGTAGACCACGCCGAACAGCACCGCCGCCATAAACATCATTGCCGTGCGCTCGGGAAGCCCCAGGACCCTCATTAAGGGCTTGAAAACCCTGAGCAGAGGTTCTATCCACCCCAGAGCCTGAAGCCACCCCAGAATCAGCATCAAGCCCATAATGATACCGAAAATCCTGGCGATTAGACCCAGCGTACCCGCCGCCCAGCCGGAAAAAACATCGAAAAACGGCGCCTGAGCGGTGAGACCTGCCGGTAGAACCACTTCCTGACCTGTGTCACCGATAAATTGGGAAACAATCAGAACGGCGATAACCGCCGCGACAATGCGGATAATTACTATCTTGGCAGCGTTTATACCCGACCGGTGCTGAATAATCCCTTCCGTAATCAGGTTATGAGCAATCAGGCTGAATACGGCAATCAACGTCATCTGACCGGCGGTAAAAGGGACGACGGTTATGATAGCGATACAGGCATAGATGTTAATCAGCATCCCGGCAATTATCGGCAGCGCCGCCTCGGGAGGCAGATTAATCAGGCTCATCAGGGGATTCAACAGGAAGTCGAGGTAATCCAGCCAGCCGGTCCACTGAAGAACGGTGACAAGGAAAGAAAGGGGGATAACGATTCTGCACATCCAGGCAAAACCTCTCCACCCCATCTTAACTCCCTCGAAGAAACCGCTTTTTAACCGGGCTTTGATATCTGCCATCTGAACGGCATTATTATAACCTATTGCCAGCCCGATTACATATCAGGCGGTCTTGCCCTAAAAGTCGTGTGTCGATGTCACCCTTCGTCCCGATTTGTCGGGACGAAGGGTCTGGGGGTAGTGGGACTGTGTATGCATTACATTCCCCACCCGCAGATTCTTCGTCATCCCGATTCCATCGGGATTCCTCAGAATGGCATTTGAGGCAAGGCTATATCGGGCGGAATGGCTGCATAGCTAGGGCTTGAAGGTAACCCGGCGTCCCTTCTTAATCGTGGTGACTTTATGCGCCCGCTTCAGTGGGGAGCCGGGGACTCTGAACCTGCTGTTGTCAAGACGGGGCACGGCTTTTTCCTCCGGCTTCTCTACCTGCGGGACCCACCGGTAAGGGAGACGGTAGGCGCGGTAGACCGCATTCCTTTTCCTTTCCCTGCTGAAGTACGGACTGATATATTCCCAGACTATTTCGTAATCGGGAGTAACCTCGAAGATACGCCCGCCGGCGCCTTCCGTTACCATCGTGTTCCCGTTGGGCAGGCGCTGTGCCGAGCTTATGTAGCTGCTGTAAATCCTGAAACCCTGGGCAGCGCCTAAATGGTCGGCATCAGGAGGAGTACTTGTCCACATCACCTCAAGCGTCACCGGGTCGAACTCAAGTATCCGCGAGTGGTCTCTCAAAGCGTTTCCCACGCCGATGGGAGAACCCGGGTTGGGAGCGCCGTATCCTGCCTGTCCCCCGTTGTCGAAGACCAGGATATTTCCTTCGCCGGGAAGTCCTCTCGGTATCATATGGGCGTGATGCTGTCCTATTATCCAGCCCAACTCTTTCAGCGCCGGGGTAGCGGAATAGTCCGGTCCCAACTGCCAGACGATTTTACCCGTCTTCTTATCCACAATAGCTGTGATATTGGTCTGCCTGCCGTCCCAGATGATGTTATCGGGATGAAAGCGCTCGTCTCCGGAGTCGAACCACTTATTGGGACCGAGGGTGGACATCGAGTTCATATGCATCCAGTCCCCTGCTCCTGTGCCTGAACGCATCATACTCGGATTTCGGTACAGGGTATTTTTTGCCTCCTCGCTGAATCCCATCTCCTCGAAATGTTCACTGCATATCCACTCCCAGACTATTTTACCGTCCCAGGTCACCTCGATAATGGCGTCATCTAAAAGAAGCTTACCGCTTATCTGCGGGTTATTAAGGTTTTTGTGGCAGAGGATAATAGTATTCCCTCTGTCAACCAGGGGGTCCATACCGGGGACGTAATATCCCACCGGATTACCCTCCCTCTGGAAATCATGGTGCTGTCTTGCCATCCACGTCGGCTTCTGGCGCGGGTCCTTCACCCGCTCGTATTTATTGAACTTCCAGACGATATTGCCGTCCCAGTCCACCTGGACGAGGTCAAGTTGATCCTGGGAACCGTATTTCGGATTTCTCGTCCCGGTACTTCCCATTACATAGCCCCCGGGAAGCATCTTATTTGGAATACCGTCCAGCCCTTTCCACTGATTAACCACATTACCGTTCATATCAATCAGGACAGCCGTGGATTTATTATTTTGAAACATAGCAGCCTGGAATATGGTATAGCCGTTCCAGCATTTTTCGGGGTCATAGATAGTCGTACCGGTCGGATAGATACTTACAGCCATTGTTATCTCCTTATCAATCGAATATGAGTGAGCAAAACCAGTTAGTTTACCAGGCCTGGTTTATTGTGAGTTTGCAGTTCCCCGCAAACAGGAGCCCATTAATCGATTATGCCGACCTCGCTGAACTCGGGTAAACCGCGCCAGTAAATTCCCCAGCCGGCAAAGAACAATATCGCCACCGAGCAAGCGACAAAGAAAAAGAGAAGCAGTGGTTGGCGGCTGAACCTTTTCCGCCCCCAAATCAAACCGAAAAGCACAACCAGGACAGTAAACGATACACCTAACGGCGCCGTTTGGGCTTCTACAACGATAAGAAACAGGGTAAATCCATGAATAATGCCTGCCAGGACTGGAAGCCATGATACGGTCTGGCCTTCAACAAAAGGATTTCGCCACTGCCGGAAAATAATCAGCGCCGAAAGCCCGACAATACCAAAATGCCAGAGATAATGACTCAAAACCTCATCATAGAAGTAGGCAATACTGTAAGCGTCGCTACCCTCCATCCCCTTTAATAGATGGCCGATAGAGTTAGCCGAAAGGTGCATTCCCTGTCCTTCTATCCAGAATGCCGCCAGGAGAAGGAATATCAGGTTCTCGCTCAGACCGGGCGCTTTATTCGTATCAAGCCTGAACATGAGCCAGTAGAGGGGTATGAGAATCAGAGGCGTAAGTATATCAAAGACGTCTCCCGTTTTCATTAGCGGGTAGGCGCCGAACTGTGCGCTGAGAAGAGGAGGCCCTATTAGTAGCACAACGAAGGCGATTGAGAAGATTAGAACAATAAGGGATGGCTGCTTCATCTTGGACCTCGCTTTTAGTGCTTGAGTATAGCCTTCGCATAAAGCTCTGTCAATACGAAAAATAAGAAGGGAGAGCAAAGGGGAATGGGGGTTAAACGAATATCATACGATTCAACGGAGCGAGGTAGAAAAA
>CAZOUZ010000138.1:0-4582 GCA_964583115.1 uncultured Dehalococcoidales bacterium | reverse complement strand
TAATCCGGTTACCACCGGAGACCTCGAAGTAGGCGGCGCAATGACTGCCTGGACGCGTAATGCTATCAATCCGACACTGATGTGCACTGCCGAATACCAGCCCTGCCTGGTACATGCCGGACCTTTTGCCAATATTGCTGTCGGTCAGTCATCAATCATTGCCGACCGTATCGGCTTAAAGATGTTTGATTATCATATTACGGAGAGCGGCTTTGCTGCTGATATCGGCTTTGAAAAATTCTGGAACGTGAAGTGCCGCTACAGCGGACTCAAGCCTCATGTTTCCGTGCTTACCACCACCATCCGCGCCCTGAAGATGCACGGCGGCGGGCCCAAGGTAGTCGCCGGTCTACCACTGTCTGATGACTATACTAGAGAGAATCTTGAGCTCTTGGAGAAAGGTCTTCCCAACATGTTACACCTGATTGGCGTCATCAGGGAATCCGGCATTAATCCGGTAGTGTGCGTTAACAAGTTCTACACCGATACGCCTGCCGAAGTTGCCCTGGTCAGGAAAGCAGCCGAAGCAGCCGGAGCCCGCGTTGCCGAAAGCAGCCACTGGGCTGACGGTGGTGACGGCGCTCTGGAGCTGGCTGACGTTGTCAAGGAAGCCTGCGAGGAAGAGAATGACTTCAGGTTCCTCTATCCGAATGAGATGAAACTCCGCGACCGCGTTGACAAGATTGCCAAGGTAGTCTATGGCGCCGATGGTGTCTCCTGGACTGCCGAAGCTGAAGCCAAGGCGAAGAAGTTCGAGGCGGACCCCAAGTATGATGAGTATACCACCATGATGGTAAAGACCCACCTGAGCCTCACCCACGACCCGGCTCTCAAGGGAGTGCCCAAGGGATGGACTTTGCCTATCCGTGATGTGTTGGTTTATTCCGGAGCCAAGTTCCTTTGCCCATGCGCCGGAGCGATTACACTGATGCCGGGAACCAGTTCTGACCCCGCCTTCAGAAAGGTGGATGTCGATACCAAGACCGGCAAAGTGCAGGGTCTCTTCTAGTCAGTGTATAATTGAATAAGCTGGAGGTTAGTTAGTTGAGTTTTTCTATCGCTGTCGCTGGGAAAGGCGGCACCGGTAAGACATCTATATCGAGTCTTATCATTCGCTACCTGCTGAGGAAAAGTCCGGGGCCGGTTCTGGCAATTGACGCCGACCCTAACGCTAACCTCGGAGATAGCCTGGGACTTGCCATAGATAAAACAATCGGTTCGATAATTGCCTCGTTTAACGAGGACAAGATAAATATACCTCCCGGAATGACCAAGGAGGCTTATCTGGACTTTAAGTTAAACGAGGCAGTCACTGAAAGCAAGAGTCTTGACCTGATAACGATGGGCAGGGGCGAAGGTCCCGAGTGCTACTGCTATCCCAATGCGCTCTTGAGGAAATTCGCCGACTCCCTTTCCGGTAACTATAGCTACGTGGTAATGGATAACGAGGCGGGTATGGAGCACCTCAGCCGGAGGACGACCCAGAATATCGATTTGCTGTTTATAGTTTCCGACCACACGATAAAGGGCGTCAGGACGGTGGCAAGGATAAAAGACCTTGTCGATGAGCTCAGGCTTGTTGTACACAGGCAGGAGATTATCATCAATTCCGCCCCCGACGAGCTGGCGCCGATGGTCAGGGAAGAGCTTGTTAAATTGGGCCTTGAGTCCCCGGTTTTGGTTCCTGAGGATGAGCAGGTATGTCAGTATGACATTGAAGCCAGGCCGCTTGTAGAGCTGCCCGATAACTCGAAGGCAGTGATGGCGGTCGGTGCTTTGATGGATGATATTCTCAACCACAAGTAATAGAAAAAGAGAAGGGGGTATACAGATGACAGCGGAACTCATTAAAGGCGCTGAAGTCGCCAAGCAGATTAGAGAAGAGTTGAAACAGGAAATTGCCGAACTTAAGGCAAAGCACAACGTAGTCCCCGGCCTGGTAACCGTTCTTGTCGGTGCCGACCCGGCTTCTCAGGTCTACGTCGGTGCTAAAGAGAAGACCTCGGGAGAGCTTGGTATCTATTCGGAAAGGTACGACCTGCCGGAAGATACCCCGCAGGAAGAGCTTATGGAACTCATCGACAAGCTCAATAAAGACCCCAAGATTAACGGTATTCTTGTCCAGTTGCCCCTGCCGAAACACCTGAATGAAGAGGAAGTCCTCTACGCAATCGACCCTAAAAAGGACGTTGATGGCTTCCACCCGGTAAATGTGGGCAGGCTGATGATAGGTGAGCCGAACTACCTGCCCTGTACTCCTGCCGGCATCCAGCAGCTTCTTATCCGCTCCGGCACTCAGATTGAAGGGGCTGAAGTGGTAGTGGTCGGCAGAAGCAATATCGTCGGCAAACCCATAGCCAATATGCTGCTGCAAAAGGCGCCCGGAGCCAATGCCACGGTTACTATCTGTCATACCAGGACAAAGGATATGGCTTTTCATACCAGACGGGCTGACATATTAATCGTCGCGGCGGGCAAAGCGAACGCTATCACTGCCGATATGGTTAAAGAGGGCGTGGTGGTCATTGATGTCGGCGTTAACCAGATTGGGACCACGGCGGAGGGCAAGAGAATCCTCGCCGGTGATGTTGACTTTGATTCGGTTAAAGAAAAGGCTAAAGCAATCACCCCGGTCCCGGGTGGCGTCGGACCGATGACGATAACCATGCTTATGATGAATACGGTAAGGGCGGCAAAAGTGGCTGCCGGATTAGCCTAAACGGGAGGATAGAGTTATGGATTATGAAGTAAAAAAGGTGAGTGCACCGGGCAGGGATGAGGTGGAGTTGCTGGGGAAGACCTTTGAAGAAGGCAGACCTGAGGGTGAAGAGCTTGGTTTCTGGAGACAGAAACTGGGGACAAGAGAAGACAGGCTGAAGTATCTCCAGTCTGGCGAGAGATACTGGTACAGTGATGACTGGTACGGTAGCGAAAAGAGGAAGAATCCGGCTTAATTAAGGGAGGCGAAAATGGCAGTTGACATTCCTAAGACATCTTATAGCGGGAAAATCAAAGGGATAACACTGGGTAAAGGGGATAAAGCCGTAAGCGTTGGTGGTGAAACATCTTACCCCTTTTACCTTTTCGAAGGCGATATGCCCAATCCTCCTAAAATAGCTATGGAGGTCTGGGACTGTCCGCCTGATGGCTGGCCAGAGGCTGCAAAAGAACCGTTTGCCGGTGTAACCGATGACCCGGCGGCCTGGGCAAAGAAGTGCGTGGATGATTACGGGGCGGAAATGATTTGCCTGCAATTGATAAGCACTGACCCGAATGACCTTGACCGCAGTCCCGAAGAAGCCGTTGAGGTTATCAAGAAGGTGGCCGATGCTATTGACGTCCCCTTAATCCTCTGGGGAACGGCCAACCATGATAAAGATACCGAGGTCCTGAGAATAGCGGCTGAGACATGCCAGGATAAAAGTTTGATTATAGGACCGGTTGAGGAAGCGGACTACAAAAGAATCGGCGCCTCGGCGCTTGCTTATCATCATACGGTTGTCGCCTCGACTCCGATAGATATCAACCTGGCGAAGCAGCTTAATATTCTGCTGGGTAATCTCGGAGTACCTGACGACCTGCTGATAATTGACCCTACCGTTAGTGGTATCGGTTACGGTATTGAGTACTGCTACTCGGTGATGGAGAGAATGAGGATGGCGGGGCTGACCCAGCAGGACGAGAAACTCCAGTTCCCCATAGTCTGCAACGTATCCAAAGAGGTGTGGAAGACCAAAGAAGCAAAGCTTTCGCAAGAAGAAGAGCCCAGCCTCGGAGATGCGAAGAAGAGGGGCATCTTAATGGAAGCGATGTCGGCTATGGTATTGCTTATTGCCGGGGGCGACATACTGATTATGAGACACCCGGAAGCAATAAAACTGGTTAGAGAAATGATTGCTGAATTGACAGCTTCTTAAAATAAGAAATTGGGAGGTAGACGAAAAAATGGCAGAGAATGAAACCAAAAGTTTTGACCAGGGTAGCGTTGAGCTAATAGAGAAGGCAACTAAAGACGGAGTTAATACCGCCTTCGACAGGGCTGAAACGATGAAGCCCTGCCCGATAGGTTCTGTCGGCAGTTGCTGCAAGAACTGCAGCATGGGGCCCTGCCGGGTACCTCTGGCTAAAGGCAAAGAGGAGACACCGGAAGAAAAACTGAAGAGGCGAGGCATCTGCGGCGCTACTGCCGAGACTATTGCTGCCCGCAACTTCATCCGTATGGTAGCCGGTGGTGCGGCGGCCCACTCCGACCACGGCCGGGGAGTAGCCGAGCTATTTGTAGCGGTGGCAAAGGGAGAAGCCCCCGGATATGAGATTAAAGATGAGCAGAAGCTGCTGCAACTGGCTCTTGATTGGGGCGTTGAGATTGGCGACCGCAGCAATAATGAGATAGCTGTTGACATCGGTGCAATCGCCCTGCAGGAGTTCGGCCAGCAGGAGGGCGAGGTTATAACCGCGAGGAAGGCGCCGCTGAAACGCCAGGAGCTGTGGCGGCAGCAGGGAGTCATGCCGCGGGGCATAGATAGAGAGATTGTGGAAATAATGCACCGCACTCACATAGGTGTTGACCAGGACTACCGGA
>CAZOUZ010000137.1:0-4670 GCA_964583115.1 uncultured Dehalococcoidales bacterium | reverse complement strand
TAGAGGCATATCGGGGAAGCTCCGTAAGACGACCGTCTTAAAGGAGCTTCCCTTTTTCTTCGCTTAAAGCGACGGCTGTCTTTATTGCCTCCACAAGGCTCTGGGAATCGGCGATACCCTTACCGGCAATGTCGAAAGCCGTGCCGTGGTCGACGGAAGTCCTCACGAAGGGCAGCCCCAGGGTAACGGTCAGGCTTTTCTCGAAGCCGTGTACCTTGATAGCGATATGACCCTGGTCGTGGTACATGGCGAGAATGACATCGAACTCTCCATTAATGGCGCGATAGAAGATTGAATCGGCGGGAAAAGGTCCCCGGGCATCTATCCCCAGCTTTTTAGCTTCATCCACCGCCGGCATAATCTGCTCGATTTCTTCCGAGCCGAAAAGTCCTCCGTCGCTGCCGTGAGGGTTGAGCGCCGCCACGCCGATGCAGGGATGTTCAAAACCCCACTGCTGAAAGGAATTATTGGTCAGTTTCAGTTTGGCGAGAATTCTCTCCCTGGTGACTAAATCACAGGCTTCCTTTAGCGAGTAATGGTCGCTCAGATGGACTACCCGCAGCCTTCCGGTGACCAGCATTGCGGCGTATTCGGTAGTTGAGGTAAGGCGGGTAAGAAACTTCATGTGCCCGGTATCCTTGTAGCCTGCTTCTGTTATAGCTTCCTTGTTAATCGGCGCTGTTACCATTGCCCCGACTTCGCCATCCAGGGCCAGTCGGGCGGCTTTTTCGATGTATTCCATAGCCGCTTTGCCGCAGTCCGCAGAGACCCGGCCGGTGGGAACCTCTTTACCGTTAAGGTTGTTCAGGTCAAGGAGGTCTATTGTGCCGGAGCTCCCTTCAGCTTCGGAGGCTGCCTTGACGGGGTGCAGCTTCAGCGGGCTGTTTACAGTCTTCAATGCCTGCTGCATTACGCTGCCGTCACCCACTACCAGGGGGCGGCAAATTTCGTAGATTTGCGGCTCCTGAAGCGCTTTCACGACAACTTCGGGTCCGATACCGGCGGCATCGCCCATTGTGATGGCGATAATCGCTCTCTCAGGTGAAGTCATATCGTTCTCCAAAAAATTCTCCCTGTCTGCGGCATCAGTAAGAATCCCGGTAAATCTGGGCTATTGCCTCGGCGTCGAGTTTTCTCGGGTGCATATTGAGTGCAGGGAAAGTCTTGATTGTATTTTCTGCAATGTCCCCGGCGCGCTCAAGCTCGCAGCCGAGGTCTCTCAGCCGGAGCCTCATTCCCACCTCTTCAAGCCATTCTTCGGTAGCCTTTATACCGTCTGATTTTCCGAAGACGTTTTTACCCAGCATATCGAACCTTTCTTGCCTCACCGGCAGGATATGCTTCATCCAGGCGGGTAGCAGGGCTGCCAGTCCGGCGCCGTGAGTAACATCGTAGAAGGCGCTGACGGCGTGTTCGATGCCGTGGCAGGTCATCATACCGACCGTTCCGCCCAGCCTGGCTAGCTGCGACATAGCGATGGTGCTCGCCCAGGAAAGCTGGGTGCGGGCTTCGATATCATCCGGCTTGGCCAGCGCCTTCGGTAAATACTTGACCACTGTTCCCATTACCACTTCCCTGTAGGCATCATTCAGAGGTAACGGTTGTTCAGGCATCACGTAAAACTCCACGAGGTGGCAGAAGGTGTCGGCTCCCCCGGCGCCGGTCTGGTTTTTCGGTACCGTAACCGTTAGCTCGGGGTCTATGATTGAGACCTTTGCCCAGGCGCTGGGACTGAAAATCCCTCTTTTTTCATGGGTCTCCCAGTTGGATATCACACCCACGTTATTTATTTCGGAGCCGGTGCCGGCCAGAGTCGGCACCTGAATGAGCGAGGGGACGGGGCCGGTTACTTCCGCTCGCTGCATTACGTAGTCCCAGACCGATGCGGTGCCGCTGCTGGCTACGGCTACTCCCTTGGCGGCGTCCATGGCGCTGCCTCCGCCGAGGCCGATAACCAGGTCGATTTTCTGGTCCCGGACTATCCCGGCGCCTTTATCTATCGTTGTGCTGCGCGGGTTGGGCTCCACCTCTTCAAAGACGGTGGTTTCTATCCCGTTGTCTTTAAGGTCTTTCAGGATTTTATCCAGCAGTCCGACTTTTCGGATGTCCGGATAGGTAACAACCATCGCCTTCTTTCCGATTTCCTTCGCTTCTTCTCCTAGCTGGCTAACGCTGCCTTCGCCGAAAACGATTTTCAGGGGTAAATGAATTGTAGTAATCATAATGATACGCACTCCTTTATCAGTATTCTTTGCTGAAAACAGAGGGTTGCCTAATTGTAGACATTAAATGGGGATAATTGCAACAGGATAGAGATGCAGATTGTCTTATTAAGTATCAAGTCCGACAGGTTAAAGAGGCGGGAAATAGAGGGGAAAATTCAGGTCGGATTAGCAGTCTTCTGTCGGGGAAAGCCGCCTGACCAGCAGTCCGGCAATTTACCGAGGGAAGCGAATGCCAGTAGCCCTTGGCCCTTTTTGCTCTGTCTACCGACTAAATAGGGAAAGGAGTTGTGATTAGACTGGTAGCGAATCGAAATCTAGCGCCGCCGGGCAATGAAGAATAGCACAATAAGGGCGATAAGTATAACTACCAGAATCCAGGTCCACCATGCCATCGACAGTCCTCCTTTGTTTGCGCCTGGATAAATTGTTGGCGGTATTATACCACACTACACCCGTTTTTAGCTATATGTTAGGTATCTGTTATCCTGTCAAGCGCCCGGGAGTAGTTTTGAAAAGTCGCCGAATCAAAGAGGACGAAGACAACCTCTTTTATAGAGGTGTCTCTTTCCCTGAGGAAGGCGGCTACGGTATTCAGGGCAACCCCGGCTGCTTCGGCTACCGGATAGCTGTAAACACCGGTGCTTATCGATGGAAAGGAGACGCTGCCGAGGTTATTCTCTGCGGCTACCGCAAGACTCTCCCGGTAGGCGCCGGCAAGCAGTTCCGGCTCTCCTTTATCACCGCCGTGCCAGACAGGTCCTACGGTGTGGATGACGTATTTTGCTTTCAGGTTTCCCCCGGTGGTAATTACCGCCTTGCCGGTCGGCAGCAGCCCCTGCCTGATGACGATTTGCTTGCATTCTTCGAGGATGGCAGGACCTCCGGCGCGGTGGATGGCACCGTCGACGCCTCCTCCTCCCATCAGGCTTGAATTGGCGGCGTTTACAATAGCATCCGTATCCTGCCGGGTGATATCTCCCTGAATTATTGACAGCTTGGCTTTGCCGATACTCTTTTCAGTTGTTTTTTTCTCCACGGTTTCAGCCTCCTCATATTCTGCTCTTGAGCTAGCCTACCTGCTTTATCTTTTTAACTTCTTCGACTATCATCGGTAAGATTTCACCCGTTTTCCCCTGAATAAGGTAGTCGGAAATTCTTTCCTCTGTCAGGGGTGTCGGCTCGGCGTTCACCTCGATTATAGTAGCTCCCGCTGCCTGCCTGGCTACCCTGGGCAGGTTGGCAAAGGGAAAGACCACCGCCGAGGTGCCGCAGATGAGCATTAAATTGCATTTCCAGGCTTCCTCCAGGCTTTGCTCGGCAACATCGGAGGGAATCGGCTCGCCGAAGAAAACGCCGTCGGTCTTTATTATTCCCTGGCACTTCGGACAGCGGGGAGGCAGCTTGTTTTCCTCGAGCAATTTCTGTAAATCGAATTCGTCCCGTCTGAACCTTGCGTTGCAGGAAATACACCTCAGCTTGGCGACGCTGCCGTGATATTCAAGGAGGTGCTCGGTCCCGGCTTTCTCGTGAAGAGAATCGATATTCTGGGTTATGGTGCATTTCAGGACGCCGATTTTCTCAAGTTCCGCCAGGGCGTAGTGACCGGCGTTCGGCATTGCCTCTTCCAGGTTTCCCAGAGAGCCCCGCCTTTGCTGACCGGCCAGGACGTTCTGCCACCATTCCTTCGGGTCATTTGAAAATTCCTGGTAGCTGAGATAGGCTCTCCTTTCGGCTTCAGGGTCTAAAGTCCAGACTCCTTTGGGCCCCCGAAAATCGGTAATCCCTGACTCGGTTGAAATTCCGGCGCCGGTAAGGGCAACGGCGTAACTTGCTCCGGCTATGTCTCTGGCGGCTCTCCTAATCAGTTCTTCCATGGCTCTTATCCCCCTAATCTGACGGGTAGTCGTAGTACAATTAGTATTTAATCATACCGCTGGATGACAGTCCAGAGGTTTATCCGTTGGCATCACAGCGGGAGGGTAGGGTGGCATACTTTACACAATACCTAGAGCTGCCCCGTGCAAGCTCCGATACTTACCGTTTCAAATGCTTACCGTTAAAGAATATCCGGGGCAGGTTGACTACAGGTATTTGTTGGGATATTATATTTACCTGAGAGGCGGTGGGCGGCTTAGCCGGCTGCCGGTATCAGGGTAAATAATCAAGCAGGGGAGGGGGACCTGTGCCTTGCCTCCCGCCTTTAAGGGCTCGTAGCTCAGTGGCAGAGCGGTCGGCTCATAACCGATTGGTCGTAGGTTCGAACCCTACCGAGCCCACTTCCGCATCAAATACTCCACAAAGCACTCCGGTTCTTTCAGAAAAACGTATTTTCTCATTCACTGGTCGGGACTATTGCAACCCAGGGAACTATTATGTATACTACTGGGCAAAAGAGGAGGTGAAGAATGATTTGTCCGAATTGCGGTAAGGAGCAGCCGGATAATG
>CAZOUZ010000136.1:0-4701 GCA_964583115.1 uncultured Dehalococcoidales bacterium | reverse complement strand
GACCCTTCGCTCTGCTCAGGGTGACATTGGAGCTTGAATTTTTAAAGTGCCACGGCCTTGCCCGTGGGTATCTATAAAAATTGGTTTGACAATAACTTACCCGCATTGTTAGTATTAGTGAGGGTCCGAACCTGCCCGTTGAGTATACTGATGGTGCCGAAGTTACTTAATAAAATAGACTGCCCCGCCGATTTAAGGACGCTGAAACAGCAGGAGCTTGAGCAGTTAGCTGCTGAGATAAGGGAAGAGCTTGTGACTACTGTTTCAGCAAATGGAGGGCATCTGGCTTCCAATCTTGGCGCCGTTGAGCTTACCATAGCCCTGCATCGAATCTTCGATAGTCCGCGGGATAAAATCGTCTGGGATGTGGGGCATCAAGCCTACACTCATAAACTGCTGACCGGCAGGCGGGGCCGTTTTGCCTCGCTGCGCCAGTACGGAGGTTTATCCGGCTTTACCTCTCGCAGCGAGAGTGAACATGACCCTTTCGGCGCCGGTCATGCCAGCACCTCGATTTCAGCGGCTCTGGGAATGGCTATTGCCCGCGACCTTTCCAAAGATAGTTACAATGTGGTGGCGGTTATCGGCGACGGGGCTATAACCGGGGGGATGGCTCTCGAGGCGCTCAACCAGGCGGGGCACCTCGGCTCCAGGCTCGTCGTCATCCTGAATGACAACGGGATGTCGATTTCACCTACCGTCGGCGCTTTAGCCAGATTAATGGGGAAGGTGCGCTTTGACCGCCGTTATCACCAGGCGAAAGAGAAAAGCTGGCGGATACTGAGGCGTTTCCCCTTCAGCAACAGGCTGTGGCAGGCCAGCCGCCGGGTTGAAAGCGGCGTCAAAGGACTGGTTATGCCGACAACGCTCTGGGAAGAGCTCGGCTTCGCTTATATGGGCCCTATTGACGGGCATAACATTCGTGAACTTGAAGCCGCCCTCACTCAGGCGCGGGACTATAGACTGAGGCCGGCTCTGGTCCACGTTATTACCACCAAAGGTAAGGGCTATCTTCCGGCTGAGGGTGATGCCGTTTACTTTCACGGCGTGCCGGCGAAGAACAGCAGTAACGGGGAAATACCGACCTACAGCGAAGTGTTTGCCCAGACGGTGCTCCGCCTTGCCCGTGAAAACTCCAGGCTGGTGGTGATTACACCGGCTATGCCGGAAGGAAATTGCCTGCACGATGTTCAGACTGAGTTTCCGGAGCGGGTCTTCGATGTCGGCATCTGCGAGCAGCATGCCGTTACCTTCGCTGCCGGTCTGGCTACTCAGAATTATATTCCCATCGTTGCCATATACTCTACTTTCCTTCAGCGCGCCTTTGACCAGGTTATCCACGATGTCTGCCTCCAGGATTTGCCGATGGTTTTCGCTATCGACCGCAGCGGCATTGTCGGCGATGACGGCAAGACCCATCAGGGTGCTTTTGACCTCTCTTACCTGACGCCGATTCCCAACCTGATTGTATCGGCGCCGAAAGACGAAAACGAGCTCCAGCACCTGATTTATACGGCGGTACATTCCGGGCACCCTATGGCGGTGCGCTACCCGCGTGGTAGCGTCCTGGGAGTGAAACTGGATACGGAGCTTCACTCCATTCCGATAGGTAAGGGTGAAGTGGTCAGAGATGGAGAAGATGTAGCCATACTGGCGATAGGCGTTGCCCTCCCGGCTGCCCTTGAGGCTGCTGAGGAGCTTGCCTCGAAAGGTATCGAGGCTACCGTTGTTAACGCCCGTTTTGCCAAGCCGCTGGACTCCGAATTGATACTGGATATAGCCGGTCGTATCAAGCGCCTGGTTACGGTTGAGGAGAACGCTCTCAGCGGGGGCTTCGGCAGTGCCGTAACCAGCCTCCTTCATGAGCGGGGTATAACCGATGTGCAGGTGAAAAGTTTAGGCCTTCCCGATGAGTTTGTCGAGCAGGGCACTCAGGAAATCCTTCGCAGCCGGCACGGTATCGATTCAAAAGGGATAGCCGGGCAGGTCTTATCCTTATTTCCCGCCCTTGATAGCAGTCCTTTGCTGAAGGTAAAAGGTAAGGCAAAAACAACCTCGCTTTAATAATTATCACTGGTTGCTTGCATCTGTAACGGTCTAAGTCTGCCATCTTTACCACACAAACGGTTTATAATTGGAGATAGGGTTTACAGGAGTGCGATGGATAAGCTGACAATCAGGGATATTGACGTAAAAGGCAAGAAGGCCCTGGTCAGGGTTGATTTTAACGTTAACTTTGATGAAAAGACGGGAGAAATCAGCGATGATAGCCGTATCCGTGCCGCTTTGCCGACCATCCAGTACCTTGTTGAGCAGGGAGCCGGGGTTATTCTTTGCTCCCACCTGGGCAGGCCCGATGGCAAGGTGGTGGAAAGTATGCGGCTGGGTGTCGTTGCCCGGCGCTTATCGCAGTTATTGGGCAAACCGGTAAACACTGCCGGAGACTGCATCGGTTCCGAGGCGGAGAAGGCAGCGGAAAGCCTGGAAAACGGTGATGTCCTGATGCTTGAGAATTTGCGTTTTCATGCTGAAGAAGAGGAAAACGGGCCTGACTTTGCCCGGGCTCTGGCCGGTCTGGCGGACATATATGTGAACGATGCCTTCGGCACCGCCCACCGGAAACATGCCTCGATAGTGGGGGTTACCGGATACCTGCCTTCGGTTGCCGGGCTGCTGATGGAGAAGGAGTTTGAGCACCTTGGCGGCATTATGGAGAAGCCGGCCCACCCCTTCGGCGGACTCTTCGGCGGCGCTAAGGTGAGTGATAAGGTAGAAATGCTGGAAAATATAATGGGTAATATGGACTTTCTCTTCATCGGCGGCGGTATGGCAGCCACCTTTCTCAGGGTAAAGTCCTTTGAAACGGGGCTGTCCCTGATTGAAGAAGACAGGCTGGAGACTGCCGCCGGGCTGATGGAGAAAGCATCGAAAGAGGGAGTGCGACTACTCCTCCCGGTGGATGTCGTTGTTGCTGCTGAAATAGACGATAAAGCTGCCGGTGAGGTCGTAGCCGTGGAGAATGTTCCGCCCGATAAGAGGATTGTGGATATAGGTCCTCTGACTATCGAGGGCTTCTCTAAAGAGTTGCGGGGTTGTAAAACGGTCTTCTGGAATGGGACTATGGGGGTAAACGAGATACCGCAGTTTGCCGGGGGGACACGGGCTATGGCGGAACTGCTGGCCGGTCTTGATGCCGTGACCGTTATCGGCGGCGGCTCTACCGCCGAAGTGGTGACCAACCTGGGACTGGCTGATAAGATTACCTTTATCTCTACCGGCGGCGGTGCCTCGCTGAGCTTTCTGGGAGGCAAAAAATTGCCCGGAGTGGAAGCACTGCTCGATAAAAGCTCATCTTGAAAACGGGTTTTACCAGATAATACAAAATAATCTTTAAGGGAGACTGATATGCGCCTACCGATGATTGCCGGTAACTGGAAAATGAATACCACACTGAATGAAGCAACCGCTCTGGTCACTGAAATGCTAAAAGGACTTGACGCAATAGAGGGCGTTGAAAAGGTGGTCTGTCCGCCTTTTGTCTCTCTGGCGGCAATCAGGGACTTACTAAAAGGGACATCGGTTAAGCTGGGCGCCCAGAACCTTTACTTCGAGGAAAAGGGTGCTTACACCGGGGAAATCTCTCCGTTAATGCTTGCCGGACTCTGTGAGCTTGTTATTATCGGTCACTCCGAGCGCCGCCAGTATTTCGGTGATACCGGAGAGGTGGTCAATAGGAAAATCAGGGCGGCGCTGAAAGCCGGATTAAGACCTATCCTCTGCATCGGGGAGAGGCTCGAAGAAAACGAAGCGGGAAAAACAGCGGAAGTTGTGACGGAGCAGTTGAAGCTGGCGATGGACGGAATAGACTATCCGCCCGGCTTCATTATCGCCTACGAGCCGGTCTGGGCTATCGGTACCGGCAAAGCAGCCACCGGCGAGCAGGCGGACGAGACAATCGGTCTTGTCCGCCGCAATGTCTCCGATATGTATGGTAAAGAAGCCGCCGACGGCGTGCGTATTCTCTACGGCGGGAGCGTAACCGCCGCCAATACGGCTGAGTTTATGCGCCAGTCCGAGATAGACGGCGCCCTGGTCGGCGGGGCGAGCCTGAAAGCAGCCGACTTCCTCAGTATAATCAAACAGACTTCAGAAATTTTATAATCTTTCCGTATGTTGATTAACCCGCACCTGAGATTTGCACTGTGAATATCCTGTACCGGGCGGTATGAAGGAGGAGGATATGGCTTCTCATCAGGTATTAATTACCAAAATACCTCGAACACTTGTCGGGGGCAATGATATTATCTTCGAGGTAAGAGAAAATCAGGAGAAGCTGGGTGACCTCAGGGTCAGCCAGGGAAATCTTTTCTGGTTGCCCAGCGGGCATAATATTGGCCGTGTGCTGGAGTGGAGTCAGTTTGCGCAATTAGCTGAAAAGCACGGTAGAAGAAAACGTTACACCTATTGAGCATCATATAATATGAATCCTCTAATTGCCGTAATCGGTCCCACGGCAACGGGCAAGAGCAGCCTGGCTCTTAGCCTGGCGCAGGAGTTCGGCGGAGAGGTGGTAAGCGCCGACAGCCGCCAGGTCTACCGCTATATGGATATCGGCACCGCCAAGCCGCTTCCCGGTGAGCTTTCTCTCGTTTCCCATCACTTGATTGACATAATAAACCCTGATGAAGACTTTAGCCTGGC
>CAZOUZ010000135.1:0-4708 GCA_964583115.1 uncultured Dehalococcoidales bacterium | reverse complement strand
GGGGACTCCCCTTCGGCACCGAGCTGGAATACGCCGACGATGTTACCCTCACCCGTGCCCTCGAAGGCAGACAGGAATTATAACCTTCCCGAATAGAATCGGCGGGAGGTTTCAAAAAATGGGTCGTTTCCTCATTGCCTGCCTGCCATTAACCGCTGCAGCCTTTATCACCGGCTGTGCTTTTCAGCATTCGGGCGATGCGGTTATGGACTTCGATTATCTGGTGAACGACCTCCGCCTCTCCGGAGCTATTATCAATGAAACGGGCGATGCATTTCTTTCGGGACATGGCAGAGAACCTGTTTTTTCTGGTAAAGGTAAATATATTAGATTAAGCGGTGAGGAAGCCCCTATCAATGTATGGGAATACGGAGATGAGGAAGCGGCTCTTACTGAGGCGAAGTTTATCTCCAGGGACGGCTTTGATATAAGAAGACCACCCGGCACCGGTGACGAAGGGTTCGCCGGTCATTATGACTGGATTGCTCCACCCCACTGGTATCAATCGGGTAAAATAGTCGTCTTATATGTCGGGGAGACTCCAGAACTGCGGATTTTACTGAATGAGCTGCTCGGAAAGCAGTTTGCCGGTCAGGGACCTGCACGGGATATTGAATAAGGCTGTATATTAATTCCCCACCCGGAGATTCTTCGTCATCACGATTTCATCGGGATTCCTCAGAATGACATTTGAGGCGAGCACTTGAAAAAGGAAGATGGATAGGATATATAGTAATCATAAATTATGCGGGTGAGGTTAAGATGAAGATAATAGACCTTAATAGTGAAAATGAAAAGCTGTTTTTCGTTTGCCTTGAGGACTGGTCCGAGCAGGCAATAGAAGCCGGGGACCGGAGAGAACAATGGTACGGCAAGATGAA
Organism: uncultured Dehalococcoidales bacterium; assembly: GCA_964583115.1. Classification (GTDB taxonomy): domain Bacteria; phylum Chloroflexota; class Dehalococcoidia; order Dehalococcoidales; family UBA2162; genus CAYVOV01. Next base: position 3,827 of record CAZOUZ010000135.1, on the reverse strand, counting down.
AGATAAAGGCTTGCGGGCGAAACTTGCCCTTGACGATAATGGGCGGGTCGGGGGAATGATACAGTACGTTCCCGTGGAGTACTCTTTTGCTGACGGCGAAGACCTTTACTTCATCAACTGCATCTGGGTCCACGGCTACAAGGAAGGAAGGGGCAATTTCCAGAAACAGGGAATGGGCAAAGCCCTGTTACAGGCTGCGGAAGATGATGCAAAGGAACTCGGAGCAAAAGGAATAGCTGCCTGGGGAACCCCACTGCCCTTCTGGATGAAAGCGTCCTGGTTTAAGAAACAGGGCTATAAAAAAGTGGACAGCAACGGGTTCCTGGGAGAAGTCCTTCTCTGGAAGCCTTTCACCGAGGATGCCAAGCCTCCCCAACTGATAAAGCGGAGAAAAAAACCGCCGCTGATTCCCAGCAAGGTGGCGGTGACCGCCTTCAACAACGGCTGGTGCATGGCGCAGAACCTTGCCTTTGAAAGGGCAAAGAGGGCAGCCGCAAAGTTCGGCAGCGATGTAATATTTCAGGACATCGATACCTTCGACCGGAATAACCTGCTGGAGTGGGGAATCTCCGACGCCCTGTATATAGACGGCAAGGAAGTGCCTACCGGACCTCCTCCCACCTATGAGAAAATACGCAAAATGATAGCCAGAAGAGTGCAAAAGCTTTAAAATGCGGGATGTTTAAGAGGGGCGGAAGCCCCTCTTTCATAACTAATTTCCCCCTTCCCCTTTGTAAGGGGAAGGGGGTCCGGGGGATAGGGTTAAAAGAATAATATGAATAAAATTACCGGAATAAAAGCTATTTCGTTTGATGGGGACGGTACCCTCTGGGACTTCGAGAGAGTTATGCGACATTCACTCAATAAGGTATTGGTAGAGTTGGAGGAATTAGCCCCGGACATAGCTAAAAAGCTCGATGTCGAGAAAATGATAGAAATCAGGAACGGGGTAGCCGGTGAATTAAAAGGAAGGGTTACCAATCTTGAAGCCATTCGGCTTGAAGCTTTTAAACAGACTCTTGAAGATACCGGTAAGCCAGATGATACGCTGGCGTCACACCTGAATGAAGTATATCTGAAACACCGTTTTGAGGACATCGAACTCTTTGATGATGTTCTGCCAACATTAAGAAAATTATCTGGGGAATACACTATCGGATTGCTCTCGAATGGTAACAGCTATCCGGAACGTTGTGGTCTGGAAGGTATTTTCCAATTCGTCGTCTTTTCGCAAGACTACGAGGTTGAGAAACCTGATCTGAAATTTTTTCAGATTGCCGTAGAAAAAGCTGGTTGCACAAAGGAACAATTGCTCAACGTAGGTGATTCCTTAAAGAACGATGTTATCGGAGCTGCTAACGCAGGCATTAAATGTGTCTGGCTCAACCGGGAAAGAGCGGAAAACACCTCGGGAATTGAAGCAGGTTATGAAATACAATCTCTGTCAGAGTTGCTTAAAATTCTGTGATTGGTAAGAAGTAGAAAAATGCCGTCACCGCGTAATTATCAGACCGAAGCAGTCATTATTAAGAAGACAAAGCTGGGGGAGGCGGACAGCATCCTCACCCTCTATACTCCGCACCTCGGTAAAATCCAGGGCTTTGCCAAAAGCCTGCGGAAGCCGAAAAGCAAGCTCGCCGGACACCTTGAGCTGCTGACCCACAGCCTCGTCTCGCTGGCGCGGGGTCGGAATATCGATACCATAACCGGCAGCCAGACAATCAGCAGCTTTCTACCGCTGAAGACCGACCTCGACCTTGCCTCACACGCCCTGTATGCCATCGAGCTTATCAACCAGTTCACCGCCGAGCATATCGAGAACTATTCCCTGTTTCAGTTGCTGCTGGAGACGCTGGAACACCTGTGCCAGTCAAACGATAAGGAGCTTACCCTGCGCTATTTTGAACTGAACCTTCTTGACAGCGTCGGCTACCGTCCCCAGCTTCAGAGATGCGTCCACTGTAAGGCGGAGTTGCAACCTGTCACAAACTGGTTCAGTCCCGCCGCCGGCGGTGTTCTGTGTCCCGATTGCAGCTACAGCCAGCTTTCAACCTACTCCCTCTCGGTTAACGCTTTGAAGGTGCTGCGGCTGCTTCAGGACAGCGACTACAGCACCGTCAACAGGCTGAATATGAACCCGGAACTATCCCGTGAGCTGGAACTGGTATTGAGGGACTATTTGCGGTATCTCCTGGAACGGGAGGTAAAGTCGGTTGCCTGGCTGGATGCTTTGAGAGGCGAGTCCGGCAAATAGTAGATAGTAGTTTCTTGGAGAGTACTGGAATAGTCTTAATAAATATATCTCCCCCTCTTAAACTCCCGCTATTTGTATTGGAGGGTGCTTAGCCCCTCTTTATACTCCCGCTATTTGTATTGGAGGGTGCCTAGCCCCTCTTTATACTCCCGCAATTTGTATTGGAGGGGGCTTTGTCCCTCTTAGACATCCCCTTTTGTTATTAATATGACTCCTATCTATTTTACCCTGCGAAAGGGGCAAAGTTCCTGAATCCGCGGAACTCCTCTATTTTTACACTACAGTGCCTCTGGTGATAGTCTCAGCAGTCGGGACGGAGCTTGTTTCGCCGGCAAATTATACCGGTTTACGGACTGTGCAACCTTGACTACCCCTATAAAGTGCCTTACCATAGGATATCCGCATAGAAGGGAGAGTAGCAGAAATGAGAAATACCAGTTTAATGAACGGGGGACTTATCGGTTTCGGGCTGGGGTTCATTGCCTCCAGTCTGGCGCTTCAACGCCTGATAAGTGATTACATCCCCAAGTATGCCGAGGTATGGTATTTGCAGGGAATAGCCATAATCGGGGGTATCGGCCTGGTCGTCGGTATCGGTTTCGAGGTCTATGAAAGAATAAAGATGAAAAAACAGAGTGAAGAGGAATAGCCGGGAATACCTTTTCTCCGTACAATAAAATAACAGGAATAAAGATGCCATCGAGATTAGAAAATATTAACCAGCAGAGAAAGCAGAAGCTTGAGCGGCTACGCGCCCGGGGGATAGACCCCTATCCTAACCGCTATCAGCAGACCCATACTACTCAGCAGGCGGTAGCCTATCTGGAGGAAATAGAAAATAAGGGGACTGCCGGTCAGGCGGCAGAACCGGTCGGTGTTGCCGGGCGGATTACGGCGATGAGGAAGATGGGAAAAAGCTCTTTCCTCGATGTGAGCGATAGCACCGGCAAGATACAGCTTCTGTTCCGGAGCGGTAAATTCAGCGAGGCGGACCAGGAACTGTTCAAGGACCTGGATATCGGCGATATCATCGGGGTTAAGGGCTCCCTGCTGCGGACCAGGACCGGCGAGCCTACCGTTGACGCCGGCGAGTTCACCATGCTGGCGAAGTCGCTTCAGCCCTTGCCGGAGAAGTGGCACGGCTTGAGCGATACCGAGATACGGTACCGGCAGCGCTATGTCGACCTTATCGCTAATAACGAGGTAAAGGAAGTATTCAGAATACGCAGCCGGATTACCTCTGCGTTACGTCAGTTCCTCGACCAGCGGGGGTTTATCGAGGTGGAGACGCCCGTGCTTCACTCAGCGGCGGGAGGTGCCCTGGCGGCACCCTTTGTTACCCACCACAATACCCTCGACCGGGACCTCTATATGCGTATCGCCCTTGAGCTTCACCTCAAACGGCTCATCGTCGGCGGCTTTGACAAGGTCTACGAGATAGGGCACGTCTTCCGTAATGAGGGTATATCCACCACCCACAATCCGGAATACACCCTCCTTGAAAGCTATGAAGCTTATGCTGACTACACCGACGTTATGGAGATGACGGAAGAGATGATATACCAGGTCGGCC
>CAZOUZ010000134.1:0-4718 GCA_964583115.1 uncultured Dehalococcoidales bacterium | reverse complement strand
CAATCGGGTTCGGTGTGAAAAAGTCGGACTTGCCCGGGTCAAAAATACAGCTTGTTGCCGGTCTGACCCAGGAAAGCGCTGCGAGCTCTGCCGGAAGCGCCGATGCCGTGCTGCTCCGTATTTCCAAGGCAGGCACTGCTGCCGAATCTCTTCAACAAGTATCCAAAGCCCTGCCCGATATTCCCCGGGGCGGATGGCTGCAAAGTAGCAGCAAAGCGGGAATAAAACAGCTATTAAAAGCCGGCTGTGATTTCCTGGTTTTCCCTGCCGCCGGTACTCCCCTGGCGATGATTGAGGGAGAGGCGGGCAAGATACTTGAAATAGAGCCGTCACTCAATGAAGGGCTGCTGAGGACAATAAACGAACTGCCCGTCGATGCCGTGCTCGTTGCCGACGAAGAGAAGGACGATTCCCTTACCTGGCAGCAGCTTATGCTCTTTCAGCGCTTTGCCGGTTTACTGATGAAACCCCTGCTGGTATCCGCACCGGCGAAGGTTACCGGCGGTGAGCTTTTGATGCTCTGGGAAGCGGGGGTCAGCGGGGTGGTTGTGGAAGCCGGCGGACAGGACCAGATAAAGAAACTGCGCCAGGAGATTGATAAACTCGATTTCCCGTCACAGCGCCGTCGCGAAAAGCCGGAAGCTTTACTGCCCCGCACCGGCAGGGAAACCAGCCCGGTCACCACGGAAGAGGAAGAAGAGGACTAGACCTTACTCCATAGCCTTTGCCCATACTGCCTTGGAGCGGAAGCCGAGCCTTTCCAGAAGTGCGTCGCCTGCCATTACCCATACCAGGAGCAGCAGCGTCAGCCACAGGGACGGCCACTGCACAATCCACGGAGCTTTGAGCATGTACTGTCTTCCCGTTCCTGAAAGCATACCGCCGAGTTCAGGTGAAGGCGGGTAAATGCCGAGGCCGAAGTAGCTGGCGGTGGCGATGTATAATATGCCGCCGCCAACGGCAAAGATAAACATTACCGGTATTGCCTTCAGCAGATTCTTGAACCAGCCATCTTCTTCCGGCATTGACAGATGAGCCTCCCGTATCATCGCCGCGCCGCGCGGCAGCAGTACTAAACTTACTGCCAGAGCAAGCAGCATTGTATTGGAATCGGAGTCGGGCCTTATCATGCTCATTATCAGCAGGAGAAGTGCCAGCCAGGGAAAGGCAATGATTATTTCGCCGGGAAGCATTACCAGTTCCTCTAGGGTATCGCCGAGCCAGCTGTTTCTCTTTCTGAAATAAGCTGCCAGTATTGCCCAGCCGGTGGCGAGAACGGCCAGGATTCCGGCACAGGTAAGACCGCCGAACACGTCTATCCTGGTGCCGTAAAGCAAACGGGTGAATATATCCCGTCCCAGGTTGTCCGTGCCAAGCAGATGCGCTGCCGATGGTGTTGCCAGCCTGTTTGTCATGCTCATCTCATTAAAGCTGTAAGGAGCCAGCATAGGGCCGATTATAGCTACCAGAACGGTGATTCCCGCCAGTACCAGGCACGTTATTACCCAGCCCTTCGGTACCATGAATCGCGGCGATGCCTCATCTGTCTCGGCAGACGCCGTTACGGGCCTGCCGTAGCGGTTGTAAGCAATCTCGATTAGCCCGGCAGCCATCTTTATCAGTACTACTATTATGACGAATATCCAGACGATACTGAAAACTACTGGGAAGTCTCCGAACATTAGACTGCTTCTCAATAGTGTACCAAGTCCCGCAGGGGTTATTAGCGTAACAGCCATGGTGGCGACCAGAATGACTCCAATCAGCCTGAAAAGCCTGATTACCAGGCTGACGGACAGGTGCCGTATTGCCGTTCCGAGCTGCGTGCCTTCCGGTAAATTGGATATCTCTCCGTGCCCCGCCTGCACCAGCAGCCAGGTGGGCAAGAGCGAGGCAAAGAATACAGACGAGACTATCGCTACCGACGAGCCTTCCGTTGTCGACCAGCTCCAGCCGATTGTCATGAAAACGATAAAAACGGCGCTGAAGGCGAAAAGGGGAACACTGGCGCCGCCGGAGACCAGTATCAGGCGTAATATGCTTCTCAGTTTTGCCAGCCAGCCGGGGCGCTGCGTCACTTTGCTGATGAGTGTTCCCAGAGCAAGCAGTATAGCGGCGATAACCAGGCTGAACAGCCCGGTCAGGGCAATGGAGCCCAGGGTATGTCCCAGACGCGGTCCTATGACTTCGGATATCGGTTCGCCTTCACGTATCGAAGTGCTCCAGTCCCAGTTTGCGGAGTCATAAGAGGCGGCGATTTCCATCTGCCCCGTATCGTTCATCCGGTCAATCACACCGTCGGGGATGGCTCCCCTGAGCGCAAACAGCACCAGCCAGGCGATTAGCAGAACCAGCCCGGCAAAGACCACTCGTCTTGCCGCTGCGATAACCGCCCGTTTATTCTCCGTGCTCACTCCGATAGGCATTACTTTTACACTATGAGGATAGTAGATGCGCTCATTCTAACCCGGCGGATAACCGGCGTCAATGCCCTGAAATGGCGGTATGGGTAAATACACCCTTTTCCTATTTTACTGCCCGGACGAAGTACTTAATCATTACCCGCGAGTCGTCAATGCGTTCCGTTGAGAACAGCGGTGCCAGTAATTCCTCGAATTTTGCCCGGGGATGGATAAAGTTCGGTCTCCCCAGGTACTTCTCCAGCTTCTGCATATCGGCAACATAGGGATTGTCCCGGTTCGGAATATCGAGCACCAGCCTCGCCCCGGACTTCAGGACTCTATTCAATTCCACCAGTGATGTCCCGATGTAGTCCAGAGTGCAGTATTCCAGCACTCCGATTACGGCGGCGATATCGAAGGAGTTATCATCGAACGGCAGCTTTGAAATACCGGCTACTTCCAGCCCGCCGATAGATACCTTCTGCCGCTTTACAAAATTCCTCATCGCCTCGATTAGCGCCGGGCTAATGTCGATGCCGTAGTAGGTTGACTGCCATTTGTCGAGTCGATAATTAGCCAGGTTTGCCGAGCAGCCGGCGTCAAGAAACCGCATTCCGGGTCCGGGAGCCAGGAATTTTTTTATATCGGCGGCGGCGCTATTAAGAGAAGCTCTGTCCACTGACAGCGATTTAAAAAAAGGGGTATTCTTTATTTCATCCGGGACGCTGGCGAGGGGGTCGGTTCCATTTTGATGCTGCTTTACGGTCAGGTCGTAGGCTTTCCGCACTCTGTCCAGCTGCTCATCCATAATGTCCGCCTCATCGGGCTATTGTTGGACTGACCTGAAATCACATTGAAATAAGGTAACAATACAAACAACTGTCTGCTAAGTTGCCAACCGGAATACAGCCGGACGGGGAAAGCTATTTCGCCGCCAGACTAGGACTGCGCCATCTGCCAGGACTTGCCCTCGGTGGTGATTGCCGGGGCGATGACCATCTCCGCCTTGTGCATTTCCCTGATATTGGCGGCGCTGCAGACGCCCATCGCGGTGCGGAGGGCTCCGACCAGGTTCTGGCTGCCATCGGTAACCGAGGTAGGCCCGAAGAGAATCTGTTCCAGCGTGCCCGTGGTATTTACCTGAATCCGGGTCCCCCTGGGCAGTGCTGCGTGGGGATTAGCCATTCCCCAGTTGTAGCCGTGTCCCGGCGATTCTTTAGCCTGGGCAAAGACGGCACCTACCATCACGGCATCGGCGCCGGCAGCAAATGCTTTACACAGGTCACCACCTTTACGTATCCCGCCATCGGTAATTATCGGTACATACCTTCCCGATTCCTTCTGGTACTGGTCTCTGGCGGCAGCACAATCGATGGTCGCCGTTATCTGGGGAACGCCGATACCGAGTACTTCCCTGGTGGTACATTCGGCACCGGGACCGACGCCGACCAGGATACCGGCGACTCCGGTCCTCATTAGCTCCAGGCAGGCGGTGTAGCTGACGCAGTTGCCGACAACCACGGGCATCGGTACGGACTCGACAAGCTCCTGGAAGATTAGCCCGCGGACACTTTTTGAGATATGGCGGGCAGAGGTGACCGTGGAGGCTACGACCAGGATATCGGCCTTAGCTTCAACAGTTAGCGGGGCGAAACGCTTTGTGTGTGCCGGCGTGGCTGATACGGCGGCTGTTCCGCCGGCTTTCTTAATTGCCTCTATCCGTTCGCCGATTAGATTTTCCTTAATCGGCTGAGAATAGATTTTCTGGAGAAGGGCGGTAGATTCGGCACTGGAGGCGCGGGCGATTTCAGCCAGTACTTCTTCAGGATTATCATACCGGGTCTGCACTCCCTCAAGATGGAGTACGGCAAGCCCGCCCAGCTTGCTCATCAGGATGGCAAAGTTGACATCGGTGACGGCATCCATAGCTGATGCCATAATGGGAATGTCGAAGGTTATATCTCCTACCTTGAAATCGATGTTTATCTGCTCAGGGTTGATGGTTACATCTCCGGGAACGATGGCAACTTCATCAAAACCGTAGGAACGCTTGAGCTCTTTAAATTTCGGACCCGCCATTATGCTCTCCTTTTTAAGAAAATATAGCAAAACCAGCGTCTAAAAGCAAGGAAAATCGTCCTCATAACACCGTTACTTAAACATTTTTTAATAACTCGTATCCATCAAAATTTACAAACATTTTCCTTTATAAAAACCTGGCTCTCTTAGCCCTTCTGGTTCCCTATCTAGCCTACCCGCCCTTTTTTATCGGAACCCGAAGGGCAGAAGACCACGGGTTTACCCGTGGATGAATGG
>CAZOUZ010000133.1:0-4843 GCA_964583115.1 uncultured Dehalococcoidales bacterium | reverse complement strand
TGCGTGCCGGGCCCATACTCGCCCTCATACATCCTCTTCTGCTCATCGGTTAAGAACACTTATTTTCCCTCCTTATTCTAAATACAAGCATAAATTGGGTGGGGGATTCGATGAATCCCCCACCCTCTCTCCAACTCACTTTTTTAACACTACGACAACAGGTTTACTTTGTCAGTGAATCCTTTAGCTCCTGGTCTATCCAGATGTACTTGGTATGGAGATTAAAGTGAGGCCATGAGCCGAGGCTGACTTCGCCGGTGTACTGCTTCACCCAGGGGTGCCAGCCTACGTAGTAGTACGGCGAAGGAGGAGTGAATGAATAGGCCTGCTCGATAACGTACTGGATTGTCTCCTTGACCAGCGCATAGTTCCTTTCCGGGTCGGTCAGAAGCGTCGCCGCACTCTCATCGAAAGCGGCATTGATTTTGGGGTCGTTGACCATACTGAAGTTCATCGGCTGACCCCAGGTGAACTGTATCAGCATTTCAGGCCGGTTCGGATTGTGCCCGAAGGTAACCATCTGGTCGTACGTCTTGCTATAGAACACACCGGTCTTGGCGCCTTCCTCCATAACCTTCATCTCACACTTCACGCCGATAGCGTCCCAGTAGGCTACGATTATTTGCAGCATTTCCACTTCATCATACATACCACTCGTACATACAACGTTGGTCTTAAAACCATCGGGGTAACCCGCCTCTGCCAGAAGCTGCTTCGCTTTCTCCGGGTCATAGGTATAGTTCTCCTTTCCTCCCGGAGTAAGTTCATCAAACGAGGAATAATACATCTTGAACTCCGGAGCATTCAGGCAGATTGTCTGAATCAGCTCGCCGTCACCCTGGTGGTAGTCGTCGAGTATGGTCTGCCGGTCGACAGCCATCGAAAGCGCCTTACTGACTTTCAGGTCACCAAACGGCTCGTTGTCAACCCTCCAGCCGATAGTGAAGTAATTGGGCAGATATTTTTCAAACAGCATTTCGGGGTTGGTTTTCTCAAACTGCTGCTTGTCTTCCAGTGTCAGGCTCGTAAGCTGGTCAATCTTGCCCGTCCGGAATGCCGCCAGCCTGGTCGACTTATCAGAAATAATCAAAAACTTGACGCCGTCAATATAGGGCAACTGGTTCTCGGGGAAAAACGGGTCCTTCTGCCAGTAACTTTCGTGCTTTGCGTAGGTGATGGAGCTATCGGGAATATAGTCCGTCACCATGAAAGGTCCCGTACCGCAGGTATTTACTGCTATCCGCAGGTCGCCGTATTTTTCCACAGCTTCCTTGGGCACCACCCAGCCCTGGGTTCCGACATACCCGGACCACAGCCTCGACAGCCTGCCCGGCGGGCAGGTCATCTCGAGCGTCCAGTCATCGATTGCTGTTACGGTGGATATGTCATTGCCGACAGCATAGGCTTTGTAGTTATAGGATGTCGGACTGTTCGCCATTCTCCAGAGAGAGTACTCGATATCCTCGGCGGTCATCTCCCTGCCGTTCGTCGGCGGCTTGTCCTGGAAATAGATGCCCTGGCGGATTTTGAACCTCAGTGTCTGGCCGTCAACGATTTCCCAGCTCTCGCACAGCATCCCGGACATATATTGCGGGAAGGGGAAAGGATTAATCATCCAGCCTACTTCACCGGTGCCGGTCGGTCCCTTTGCATAATCACCCTCTACAAGAGTTTGATAGACCAGGCGGCTGCCCGTCGACATCCATGTCGGCTGGAAAGCTTCATCCCAGTCCATTGGTGAATTCGTGAAATACGAGGTAAACGTGCCGCCGTATTCCGGTTTTTCCACCATCCTTCCCAGCGAGTCCTTCACCATTTCTTTCTCCTCCTCCACCACCTCTACTTCCTCTTCTTCCTCTTCCTCCTCCTCCATCATCTCTTCCTCTTCTTCCTCCTCTTCCTCCTCCGCTGCCGGACCGCATGACGCCACAACCAGGGACAGCGCCATCAGGCAGCTAACAACAAACCATAAAATCTTCTTTTTCACTGTTTTTCACCTCCTTGTTCCGCAAAGTAACAGCAATTTACCTTTTCCAAAGGCACCTGATATTCGGCCTTCGCCTTCTGTAATTTCATTCGTAATGCTCTAATAGCACCCTCCTTCCAGTCTGGCTCCGCCATTAAACCTGCTGGCAGAGCCAGCTATCTGCATTTTAGCGTGATTCCCTATCTCCCTTTCAGCTATCTTCTCTATAGAATTTGATTTGAAATACCGCATCGCATATAATCGTATACGATAATCGTATGCAAAAATATAATACTTGCAATTGAAAGCGATGTCAAGAGAAATAGGAAAGTTGGCGATTGTCCTGCCAGGAAAACGAGATTACGTTTATACATTGTCCTGCACCTTTGACAGGATAAAGCCGCCCGGCATCAGCGCGCAGCACGGCTATTTTTATCATTCCGTTATCACTAAATCTATAATCTAAGTGGGGCAGCAGGAGATGAAAGAATCCAGAGATATTAGCTTCGGATTATGGCAGATACTCAACCGCACCCAACACCTGATGCTGAAGGCACGGCAAAAGGAGCTTGATCATTATGGTATTTCGATGCGTAGTTCAGCAGTCTTGGAGATAATTTCAAGATTAGGCGATAAGACAACGCCAATAGCGCTATCACGACAAACATATGTGGAACGTCATTCTATCTCAGAACAGCTTGCAAGGATGGAAAAGGAAGGACTGATTGAAAAAGTAAGAGACCTAGAGAGGAAGAACCTTGTCCGCGTTGCAGCAACTGAGAAAGGAAACGAAGTGTTCCTGAAGACAACGGAACGAGGAACTATTAAGGATATCACGTCAGTATTAACCCCGGAAGAGCAAAAGCAATTATGGTCTTTGCTGGCAAAGCTACGGGGACAGACAATGAAAATACTTGGCATTAAAGATTGGGAGTATTATCCCCCGTCAGACCCCAATAAACCTGTAATTACGGATATAGAGGACTCCACTCCACTATAGCTGGCTTCTCGGTCGGTACTGGATAGCTTCAGCCAGCTGGTGAGCTTTAATTATCTCCGTATTTTCAAGGTCGGCAATGGTCCTGGCGAGTTTGAGTATGCGGTGAAAGGCACGGGCTGAAAGGTAAAGCTGTTTCATTGCCGCTTTCAGGAGACTCTGGGCAGACTCTTCCACCTGGCAAAACTCCCTCACCTCTGTCGGCGTCATTTCAGCATTGCAGGTCAGCGGTGTTCCGGAAAAACGCTGGCGCTGCCGGGAACGGGCGGCTATTACCCTTGCCTGCACTTTCTCAGATTCCTCGCCCAGCCTGTCGTCAGTCAGCTTTTCATAATCGATGTGGGGAACCTCGACAAATATATCCACCCGGTCAATAAACGGCCCGCTGATACGCCTCTGATACCTGGCAATCAGACCCGGAGGGCAGGTGCACTGCCTGAAAGGGTCGCCGTAGTAACCGCAGGGACAGGGGTTCATCGCCCCCACCAGCATAAAGCTTGCCGGGAATATTACGCTGCCCTGAGCGCGGCTTATGGTAATTACCTTGTCTTCAAGAGGCTGCCGCAAGGTCTCAAGCAGCGAGTGCCCGAACTCAGGAAGCTCGTCGAGAAAGAGGACTCCCCGGTGGCTGAGGCTGATTTCTCCCGGCTTTGGCAAGTGGCCGCCGCCCACCAGACCGGCGTTTGAGATAGTATAGTGAGGCGAGCGGAAGGGACGCTGCCTGACCAGGGGAATATCCGAAGGAAGCAGGCCGCTTACGCTGTAAATCTTGGTAACCTCCAGGGCTTCCTCATTTGTCATCAGCGGCAGTATTGAGGGGAGGGCACGCGCCAGTAAAGTTTTACCGCTCCCAGGAGGACCCATCATCACGGTATTGTGTCCGCCGGCGGCGGCAACCTCAAGCGCCCGCTTTACGTGCTCCTGACCCTTGATGTGAGCGAAGTCGGTACTCAAGGACGGGGGCGGATTGTATTCTTCAACTCCGTCAGGTTCATACTCCGGGACCGGTATCTCTCCCCGCAGATAGCTGACAAGCTGAGACAGGGAGCTAATCGGGGTGACGCTGATTCCTTCTACCAATGAGGCTTCTCCGGCATCGGCTTCAGGGACGATAACGGTAGAGAACCCCTCTTCTTTAGCCAGGGCGACCATAGGCAGGACGCCGTTGGTGTGACGCAGACTGCCGTCCAGTGACAGCTCACCGAGAATCAGGGTCTCTGAAACATCGGCATATACCTGCTCCGAGCTGAGGAGAATACCCAGGGCTATAGGCAAATCATACGCCGGTCCCGCTTTCTTAATGTCAGCAGGAGCAAGGTTGACGACAATACGCTTCATCGGGAAGGTACAGCCCGAGTTCCGAATGGCGGCCCTCACCCTTTCCTTGGCTTCCTGGACAGCGGCATCGGGCAGGCCGACAATCGTCAGTGAAGGCAGACCGGCAGACATATCCGCCTCGACCTCAACAATCGCCCCGTCCAGGCCAACTACAGCGCACGTGATAACCTTGGCTAACATAGTCCAGCCTAAACTATATCACAAACCCGCTTAAAGAAGTAACTGCGGAAGGTACTGTTCGGTTTTGGTTGGTAATGTCCCCGATTCTATCGGGGCGAAGCAATGACAGCCCAATCAACCAAATGCAAACAGAACCAACAGAAAGGACGTTGACATCTTTCAGAACCAAGCAATACAATAATCACGGTTGCGCTGTTAAAACGATTCCCCGGGAAATAATTGCCTCTTTGACAGGAAAACCGTAATTACTTGGATTGGAGGGCCCCGCCTGTGGCAAAAGAAAAACTTATAAAGGGACCAAGTGCAGATAGACCGCTGAACAGGCTGAAATCGATGTATGAGCTACGAGCTTACGTAGATAA
>CAZOUZ010000132.1:0-4892 GCA_964583115.1 uncultured Dehalococcoidales bacterium | reverse complement strand
AGTGGCCTTACTATAACTTATTCAACTCTCCAATTTAAACGGGGTGCATCACAAATAGCTTCTTCTCTCTCTTTGTTATCAACGATATCACGGAGTTTTTTCCACACATCACTTCCAAATAGTCGATTCATGTTATCTTCCTGCGAATCGAGATGAATAGCCATGCTTACATATCTATACATGAAATTAACGAATAATTCTGATTGAGAAAATGAAAGAAGCAAATTCATTAGATCCATAGATAAATCGAAACCAAAAGGATCTAAAAATGCAAAACATGGAGCTAATGATTTATCTTGTTCTCGTAATCCCTCACAGATTGAACGAAGTCTAGACTCATAATCAGAGCAATAAGGCTTTACCCTTATTCTTTGTGGAATATTACCACATGAGCTAATTTCATTTAATAACCTCTGATAATTATCATCATTTCTCTCGAAGAATATGAAATCAGCAATTGCTCTTCTAAGTATTTTATCTCTTGACTTATGGTTTAATAATCCTTCAAGAGCTATTATTGGAGAGCCTTCATGACCAGTTGCATGCCTCCCTCTTCCAGCATGACAGTCAATGTATAGCACTCTATTGTGAGCACTTGTGAGTTTAGGAAACCAGCCACCAAGATATCTCTTTAAAATGGCGTGTTTAGCTAATTGTAAACCATCATAATTAGCCCAATACTTTTCATCTGTTATCATATTATTGACCCATTTATAGAACAAATGAGTTTATATATTACATAATATTCCTAATCAGGTGTAGTGTCAATGATATGATTGAATAAAGAGACTAATACTACGTTCTATATGCAAAGAATAAAAACAAGAAGTGAAAGAGCAGGCGGTTCAGGGGTACGTGTGGCGGATTTAAGCTGTATCCACCTTTACGCCTTCTTCGCCCATTAGTTCTACCAGCATATTATGGAGTTCGGGGCAGTAGCCGGTGTTGTTGAGCTTCAGGATGTCAATCTTCTTGCCGTTTTCGACACGCAGGATAACCTCGTCCTTTCCGGGAAATTCCCGGATAAGCTCGTTCAGTTTCCGCAGGCGGGCTATATCGCTCTCCTGGTCGCTGGTCTGTTTCATACTTATCACCAGCTGGTGGGTTACGGCTGGCGGAGGTTCGGGGGTAGTCTCTTCAGCTACCTGCGGGACTTCCTCGGGCCGGGCGGCAGCAGGCTCTTCGGGAAGGGTGGTCGGCAATATATAAATATCGGCTTTATTGACGTTTAGCTGCACTTCATCATCCCTGATTCTGACGGTCGCCTCCAGTTGCAGCGTGTTTCCCTCTCCCCATAGCTCCTCGGTGCTCTCGTAAACCCTGGGCCAGACGGTAGCTTCGATACCGCCGCTGATGTCTTCCACTATTGCCTTGACAAAGGGCTTACCGTCCTTGCGGGTAAATAGCTGGGTAACGCTGGCTACCTCGCCGATAACGGTAATATTTTCCTTGTCCATTTCATTATCAACCGTCCCGCAGAGGGTAACACCCGGATTGAATTTACTGGGGTCGAATAGTTTCCTTGAGAAAGGCACCCCCATTAATTCCTTCTCCCAGCTTGCTCTCTCCCTGTCCGAAGCGCCGGAAGGTTCCATTTCGAGGCTGGGCATAGGCAGCGCCGTTGTCTCTCCCCAGAGGTCGAACATGGTGGACTGGCCTGTATCCCGTAAACGCTGCTCCCGCTGCGCCAGGGATAGTATGCTGTTGACGTTGTTGAGCAGTGTCCCCCGGTCGCCGAATTTATCGAAAGCGCCGGCCTTAACCAGGCTTTCCATAGTCCGCCGGTTTATTCCGCTGAGGTCGCACCGGCGGCAGAAATCTTCGATAGACTTGAACTCTCCTTCCTTGTCCCGCTCGGCAATAACAGGCTCGATGGCTCCGGAGCCCACATTCTTTATGGATGCCAGCCCGAATAGTATGGCAGCAGAGCCGTTGTCCCTGTTTATGGAAAAATTCTCCCGGCTGTGCTGGATATCGGGCGGCAGTATGGTAATATCCAGGCGGTGGCATTCGGCAACGGCGTTTTTTATCTTGTCCGTCTGCCCGGAATTGGCAATCAGGAAGGCGGTGATATATTCCGTCGGGTAGTTGGCTTTGAGATAGGCGGTCTGGTAGGCGATGAGGGCGTAGCTGACGGCGTGGGCCTTGTTGAAGGCGTAGCCGGAGAACGGCTCGATGAGAGAAAATATCTCATCGGCAATCTTATCGGAGAACCCTTTTTCCCTGGCGCCGGTGGTAAAGTTGCGTTTTTCCTTTCTCATTACTTCCGCAATTTTTTTGCCCATTGCCTTGCGCAAAATGTCAGCCTGACCCAGGCTGTAGCCGGCGATAGCCTGGGCGATAAACAGCACCTGTTCCTGATAGACGATTACCCCGTAGGTCTCTTCCAGGATATTGGTTAGTGCCGGGTGGGGGTAACGTATTTCCTCTTCACCGTGCTTGGCTTTGATGAAAGTGGGAATATGCTCCATAGGTCCGGGACGGTAGAGGGCTACCATAGCGGCGATGTCGCTGAAATTCGTCGGTTTAAGCTCTTTTATATAGCGGCGCATACCGGCACCTTCAAGCTGGAAAACGCCGGTTGTTTCCCCCGATGATAGAAGGTCGAAAGTTTTTTTGTCATCCATCGGGATATTATGCAGGTCGATATCGATACCCCGGTTCTCCAGGATAATCTCTCTTGCCTTGCCCAGGATGGTAAGATTTGCCAGACCGAGAAAGTCCATCTTCAATAGTCCGATGTGGGCGATGTCCTCCATGCTGAACTGGGTCATAACGGTGGCTTCATCGTCCGCCTTGCTTGCCCTCTGGAGTGGTACGTATCTTGTCAGGGGTTCTTTTGAAATAACCACGCCGGCGGCATGAGTGCTGGCGTGGCGGGAAATGCCTTCCACCCTCTTTGCCGAATCAATCAGATTACGGATTGTAGCGTCTTCGGTGTAGATGTTCTTGAGTTCGGCGTTCTCCTCCATAGCCCTTTTCAGGGTCATTCCCGGAGCATAGGGGACCAGCCTGGCTACCCGGTCGACCTCGCCATAGGGCATACCGAGGGCGCGGCCGACATCCCTGAGCGCAGCCCTGGCGCCCAGGGTGCCGTAGGTAATAATCTGGGCGACGTGGTCCTGCCCGTATTTGCGGCTCACGTAGGATATAACCTCGTCACGGCGGTCGTCCTGAAAATCGAGGTCTACGTCCGGCATTTCTATCCGCTCCTTGTTGAGAAACCGCTCGAAGACAAGCCCGTTTTCAATGGGGTCAATCTCGGTAATGCCCAGGCAGTGAAGCACAATGCTGGAGGCGGCGCTGCCCCTGACTCCGAAGAGGATGTTTCGTTCTCTGACGAAAGAGATTATATCCCAGACAACGAGGATGTAGTTGGCGAACTGGGTTTCCCTGATTACTTCCAGTTCGTATTCGAGCCGTTGTTTTATCTCAGGCGAGGGGTTCGGATAGTATTTGGACAGCCCATCGTAGCAGAGGTCTGCCAGGTACTGGTCGGCGGTCTTGCCTTCGGGTATTTCTATCTCGGGGAGGTGAAGTCGTCCGAAAGAAAGCTTGAGGTTGCACATCTCGGCGATGCGACCGGTGTTCTCGATAGCCTGAGGAATGTCACGGTAGAACTCCTCCATCTCCTCCGGGCTCTTGAGGTACAGGAAGTCGCCTTCCATCTTTATTCGTTTCTCGTCATAGATTGTGGAGTTGGTCCCGATGCATAGCAGCAGGTCGTGGGCTGAGGCGTCTTCCTGGTTCACATAGTGGACATCGTTGGTGGCTACCAGGGGGATATCCAGCTCTTTGCTCATAGCGATGAGTTCCGCGTTTATCCGTTCCAGCTCGGTGATGGGGTGCCGCTGTATTTCAAGGTAGAAATCGCCGAGGGTCTGCTTGTACCAGAGGGCTGCCTGCTTGGCTTCGTCAAGCCGACCCCCCAGAATAAGCTGGGGAATCTCGCCGCCGATGCAGGCGGAGAGGCCGATAAGACCCTGATTGTGCTGCTCAAGAAGCTCTTTATCTATCCGCGGCTTGTAGTAGAAGCCCTCGAGGTGGGCTTTGGTGGTTAGCTGGAGCAGGTTCTGGTAGCCGGTCTGGTTTTTTGCCAGCAGGACGAGGTGGTAGTTTCGCTTATCACTGACTTCATGACTTAAGCGACTGCCCTGGGCTACGTAGACCTCGCAGCCGAT
This sequence comes from uncultured Dehalococcoidales bacterium, assembly GCA_964583115.1. Classification (GTDB taxonomy): domain Bacteria; phylum Chloroflexota; class Dehalococcoidia; order Dehalococcoidales; family UBA2162; genus CAYVOV01. The sequence continues at coordinate 711 of CAZOUZ010000132.1, read as the reverse complement.
GATCGGTTTTATACCCGCTTCCCTGGCTGCCTGGTAGAACTCGATGACGCCGTGCATGGCGCCGTGGTCGGTTATCGCCAGGCTGTCCATCCCCATCTCTTTAGCCCGTGCTACCAGGTTAGGGATGCGGCTCATGCCATCAAGCAAACTGTACTCAGTGTGGACGTGAAGGTGGCTAAACATAGTCATTCCCGGCGAGGAATTGCATGGAATAATTATAACACAGCGACGGCTTTCCGGGGGTATTTTATAGATGGAATTTCAGGAGGATTTTCTCCGGCTATTTTCGCCCGTATATAATACACGAGCCGCCGACAGCCGCCTCTTTTGCCTCGGACTGCTTGAGGATACCTTCTATGGCGCCTGAGGCGATGTCCTGGCGCAGTCTCTTGCATCCTGCTTCTGTATCCGCTTCCGAAAGCAGACAGAAAGTAGATTGTCCGTCTCTGAAGTCACTGTCCAGATAGCGTTCCGGTTTCTCGTGCTCGAAAGCTACGTCACTGTAAGATGTTTCAATCGCCACATCTGAAAACCCGGCCGCTTCAAGCAGGTCAGCGATGTCTTCAACATCGGGTATTCTTGCCAGGTCTACCTCGATACCCTGCGGAAAGTAGTGGTATAGCCAGAAGGCACGCATCTGCTGGTGAGAGCACGAGTCCAATGCCAGATATGCCCCTTTCTTGAGTACCCTGTGGGCTTCCTTTAAGAATA
>CAZOUZ010000131.1:0-5030 GCA_964583115.1 uncultured Dehalococcoidales bacterium | reverse complement strand
CGGTTTTAGTTGGTAATGTCCCCGATTTTGTCGTCCCGATTTTATCGGGACTCGCCGGGACTCGCAATGACAGATGAATCAACCAAATGCAAACAGAGCCTTTCTGTCCCTGTATAACCGGTTTGCCCGTTTACTAAGCCTGCGCGCAGTCTTCAGGCTTCGATAATGTCCATAAATTCATTTACCAGGTCTTCGGCAAACTCACTGTCATTGATGTGGGCGTCGATTTCCTTCACTTCGATATTTTTATTCAGCGAGCTCTTCAGCGAATCGATAAAAGCCCTGTCGGCTGCGGGGTCGTAAAAAATACCACCCTGGCGGTCGAGGGAGGAAAAGCCGCGGAGGGGAATCAGAAACTTCACCCGTCCGGCGGCAAGGTTCAGTTTTTTAGCCATCGTTCCGGCTATCAGGCTCAGTTCTTCGGCATTCATTCTCGGCAGGGTCGCCTGCGGGTTGTGATAACAGAGAGTCCTGTCCCTGTATTTGTCCGGCAGGGTCTCCGGGGCGAGGAAATTTATTATGTCAATACAACCGGGGGTGATAATCTGGGGAATACCTTTTTCGCCGGCGGCTTCAAGTCGGTTCGGACCGGCGGAAGCCAGCCCGCCGAAAAGCTCGTTACCTATCTCGTTCAGTCCCAGTTCGATGACCCCTTTTACGGGATAGCTCCTGACCAGCTCTTCATAGGTCTCCCCCCCGACGCCGATGGCGTGGAACACCGCCACCTCGAACCCTTCTTCCTCGAGGAGGGATTTTGCCTTGAGCCCGCAGCCGGTGGACAGGCCGGTCATAGTCATAAAGACGAGGGGCTGGCCGGACTCTTCCGGCTCCGCCGTTTCCATCATACCGATAATGGCACCGACCGCCTTGCTCAGGGAGTCCATCGTCAACCTGTTCAGTCCGGCAATGTCAGCCATCGAAGGCAGGACAACGATATCCTTTGTCCCGACGTATTTCCTGATGCCCGCCTGCACAATCTTCTGGGAGGAGAGCATAAATTTGGGGATGCCGATAGGAAGCTCTCTCATCACCGCCGAAGCTACTCCCGACCCCATTCCGCCGCCTATGGAGATAACCCCGTGAAATTTTCCCGAGTTATATAAATCCCTGGCTATTCTGGTCGCTCCCAGCGTCATAATCGCCGATGCCGGGCCGGCCTCATCGAGGCTCCTGACTTTCTCTATAGTGCTGCCGGCTGCTTCGGCGATTTCTCCGGCGGTGATATCGGCGGTAAAATAGGCTTCTCCCAGGCTGCCGGTATCCATAACCAGGGTGCGGTAGCCCTTCTTCCGTTCGATAAGCTGCTTTACGTATTGAAGCTCAGGTCCTTTCGAGTCCAGGGTGCCTATGCACAAGATTACCTTCTCCAAGAGCCTGCCCCCTTTCGCAGTCCTTTAGCCTTGCCTCAAAAGTCATTCTTCGTCGAATCTGCGGGCAGGGCAGGTAACGTACAGATAGTCCCCACTACCCCCAGACCCTTCGTCCCGACCAATCGGGACTCAGGGTGACATCGGGTATACACTTTTAGGGCAAAACCCAGTCCTTTAGTCCTCCGGGTGCTAGAATGGACAAATTCTTATATAAACTTTAAGTGGCTTTCCCCGATTTTACTCGCTTCCCGGTGCTTTTATCAACACCCTATTTTTTTGGTTATGTTTGCATTTGGTTGGTTTTTTACCTCACCCCTGACCCCTCTCCAGCCAGAACCATCGTAAATGAAAGAAAAGTACTCCTGGCTGGAGAGGGGTGTAAAAGAGAGAGGGGGCTCTGCCCCCTCTCAACAATCTCTCCCCCTCTCAAACGGGCGAACAATTGCATTGTAAAGGAGGGAGCTGTTTGAGAGGGGGATAAAGGGGGAGAGTGTTTCATTCAACCAAAACTGAACAGTACCCATTGTTTTGACAGTCGCCTGAGAGCGTGGTAATTTATTGGTTGACCGGAGTTTCGCCATGAGAAATGACAAAAAAACGATAGTCCTGATAGGACGACTGGACAGCAAGGGGAAAGAGTACGCCTACGTCCGGGACGAGATACGGCGCGGGGGCTTCAACGTCATCGTGGTGGACTCCGGGACACGCGGCACCCCGCAGTTCGAGCCGGATATCTCCCGCGGGGAAGTAGCCCGGGCTGCCGGGATGGAAATTCAGGACGTGGTCGACCGCGCCGATGAGAGCAAGGAAATCCAGGTTATGATGGAGGGCGCCTCTAAGATAGCCCGCAGGCTCTACGACGAGGGCAAACTGGACGGAATAATGTGCCTGGGCGGGTCGAGGGGCACCGCTATCGGCACGGCAGCGATGAGGGCGTTGCCATTCGGCATACCCAAGGTCATGGTCAGCACCATCGCCTCGGGTGATATGAGACCTTACGTGGGCACCAAGGACATCACCGTTGTCCATGCCGTTACCGATATCGCCGGGCTGAACCGGATGACAAAGAGGCTGCTGGCTTACGCAGCCGGAGCGGTTATGGGGGCGGTGGCGGCAAACCCGGAAATCGAGGTCTCGGATAAACCGGTAATCGCAATGAGCGCTATGGGGGGGATAAACCGTGCCGCTTTCAAAGCCCAGAAGACCCTGGAGGACAGGGGTTACGAGGTGGTGACTTTCCATACCGTAGGCACCGGCGGGCAGGCAATGGAGGAGGCAATCGAGCAGGGCTTTATAAACGGCATACTCGACCTCGATACCCACGAACTGATAGACCACCTCTTCGGCGGGTACTACGATGCCGGCCCGGCGAGACTGGAAACGGCTGGCAGGAAAGGCATTCCCCAGGTGATTATTCCGGGTTGCCTGGACTTTATCGCTTACAGCCCGCCGGAAAGTATCCCCGACGATATGAAGAAACGCAAGCTGTTCTGGCACACTCCAGAGGTCGCCATAGTGCGGACAAACAGCGAGGAAATGGCGTTTACCGGCAAAGTTATGGCCGAGAAGCTGAACAGGGCGACCGGCCCGACCGCAGTGGTGATACCGGTCAGGGGGTTTTCACCCGGTAACAAGGAGGGCAAGGCGCTCTACGACCCGGAGACGGACAGGGCTTTCATCGAGGCACTGAAGCAGGACCTTAATTCATCCGTAAGGGTCATCGAGGCGGACGCTCATATCAACGACGAATCTTTTGCGGAACAGGCGGTGGACATACTCTGCGAGATGATGCAGAGTCAATAGTAAGTCTATTCGAAGACACCGGCTTCAAGATAATCGACAAATTCCCTGTCGGACAAACCCAGTATTTTCGTGCAGACGTATTCGTTATGCTCACCGAGACAGGGTGCAGGGCGGATATTGACCGGACTTTCCGATAGTCTGATAGGCCAGGACTGCTGGTAGCACCGCCCGATTTCAGGGTGCTCCACCTGCTGAAAGTAATTTCTGTGTTTTAGCTGGGGGTCTTCGAACATTTCCCGGTTCGTTTTCACGACTCCTGCCGGCACGCCGGCTTCCTGCATCCGGGCCATAACTTCTTCGGGGGTGAATTTAACAGTCCACTGCTCCACCAGCCCGTTAAGCTCCTCCTCGTTTTGCTTCCTTCCCCGGAGGGAAGCAAATTTCTCGTCTCCCGTCCAGTCCGGCGAGTCTATGACCCGGCGAAAAGCCTGCCACTCCGTTTCTGAAAAGACGCTGACGGCGCACCACCTGTCGTCGCCTTTACAGCGGTACACCCCGTGCGGCGCTGCGTAGGGGCACTCATTCCCTGCCCGCATCGCCACCCTGCCGCTTGCCGTGTAATCAAGGAGGAGCGGCGCCAGGAAATGGCAGGTAGTCTCGTACTGGCTGACATCCAGGTATTGCCCTTTGCCCGTCCGGCGGCGGTAGTCCAGCGCCGCCATAACTGCTATAACACCGAACCAGGGCACGACGCTGTCGGGGTAAGCCTGAAGTGTCCCCACCGGAGACCGGTCCGGCCAGCCGGTAAGGTTGCCGATACCGGTTAGAGCCACCGTATTCCAGCCGTAACCGGCGAAGGTCGAGTTGGGCCCGGTCTGTCCCTGGATGGTTGCGCTCAGCATAATAATGTCCGGTCTTATCTTTTTCAGCTCGTCGTAGCCGAGTCCCAGCCTGTCCATAACCCCCGCTCCGAAGTTTTCAACGACAATGTCAGCCCAGGCGATGAGTTTCTTAATAATCTCGGGAGCGCGCTGGTGCTTCAGGTTCAGGGTTATCCCGTACTTGCTGTTGTTGACTACCAGGAAGCAGCCGGAACGGTTGACGCCGGTGACTCCGTCTTTGTACGGCGCCGTAACCCTGGTTAAATCGAGGCGCGACTGGCTCTCCACCTTGATTACCTGCGCCCCGTAATCGCCCAGATAGGCGCCGATAAAGGGCCCGGCAAACGCCCAGCTAAAATCAATGACCTTTACTCCTTGCAGTGCCGCTCTGTCCATTTCAATCTTTTCAGACAATGCCATCTCTTTTCAGTGAGTTAAACTCTTCTTCACCGAGCCCCAGTTCTTCGAGGTAAATTTCTTTATTATGCTCACCGATGAAAGGCGCCCGTCCTCTCACTTCCGGCAGGCATTCCTTCTCGGTAGTCAGAAAGAGAGGGCCCGGGTAGCGAATTTTTGCCCCCAGTTCAGCGTGGTCGATGTCAACCCAGAAGTCCCTGGTGGCAAGCTGCCTGTCTTTGGCTACGTCCGATACGTCGTTAAGCGGCGTCAGCGGGATACGCTTTTCCAGGGCTTCGCCATAAAGCTCATCTTTTGTGTGAGCCAGGAAGAAATCGCCGATGATTTTCTCCCAGGACTCTATTTTTTCGGCGGCTACTTTTGTTAAGTCCAGCGCCGACCAGTCCTCAATTTCATTGCTGAGGCTGCCGGCCATCCCTTTGTCTTCCATCCATTCCACCATAAGGCGCATCTGCTGCGTGCCGACGGCGCCACCGAAGAACATCCAGGAGACGAAGCCGTCTTTGCAGGGCCAGATTTCCTGCGTCGAGACTCCTCCCCGGAAGCGTTTGATGCCCGACCTCTGCACGATGCGGTCGCTGTATTCCCAGTAGGGCAACTGAGTGTGCAGGGTGCGTAC
>CAZOUZ010000130.1:2760-5061 GCA_964583115.1 uncultured Dehalococcoidales bacterium | reverse complement strand
CAACCCAGACGCCTGTCCGGCGCTGTATCCTGTACTCCCTGAAAAGCCACAGCCCCGATACCACAAAGCCGAGGGTATCGGAAATCGGTATGGACAGCCAGACTCCATCTACTCCCAAAATTCGGGAGAGGAGAAAAAGCGCCGGAACAAAGAAGACAAACTGCCGGGCCAGTGACAGAACCAGCACCTCTTTACCCCTGGATAAACCCTGAAAAGTGGTGATAAATAAAATCGCCGGACCAACAAAAACCAGCCCTGACAGGATAATGCGCATCGCCGGCACAGCCATTGCTAAAAGCTCCGGGTCTTCACTGAAGATACCGATAAGCTGCGGGGTAAATATCTCTAGCACTATCATGGAAAGACCCATAAGCAACGCAATGCCAAACGAAGCTAACTTCACCGACCCCCACAGCCTTTTCCAGATACGAGCCCCGAAATTAAATCCCACAATGGGTAAAAGGCCGTTCGCGACACCGATAATAGGCATAAAGGCAAGGTCAGAAATGCGAATGGTAATACCAACAGCGGCAATAGCCAGCGACCCGAATGCCGAAAGAACGTTGTTCAGCAGGATAAAGCACAGGCTTTCCGTAATCTCTATTATCATCGAGGGAAAGCCGACCTGGTAAATATCACGTAATATCGGCCGGCTTGGCTTAAGATGCGGCAGTCTTATCCGGTAGACAGATTTACGGGCGGCAATGTAATAAAAACAAAGTCCGGCGCCAAGCAACTGGGATATGACCGTCGCCAGGGCAGCCCCCTGAACACCCATCTCCGGGAAAGGACCGGTGCCAAAAATAAGTAACGGGTCGAGGATAATATTAAGGATGGTGGCGGCAAGCATAAACACCATAGGCCTGACGGCTTCGCCCGAACCGCGTAACAGGTTGGTTGCAACCAGGCTGAAAAATAGAAAAGGGGTCCCAAAGCTGACAATTACCAGGTACTGCGTGGCATAGTCCATAATATCAGGAGTAGCCCCGAAGACGGTCAGGAGAGGCTGCGGGAGAAAAACGGCAGCCGCCAGAAATATGACGCCGAAGAAGCCGGACAGCGGGAAAATCTGACCGGCAACGTGATTGGTCTCTTCAGTGTTTCCCTCACCGAAACGCCGTGAAATCAGAGAGCTGATACCAACCCCGGTGCCGACCGCGATGGCGATGAGCAGGATGTGATAAGGCAGGACAATAGTCAGGGCAGCAATTGCTTCGTGCCCCAGCCGTGCCACCCAGAAAGTATCAATGATATTGTAAAGCGCCATGGTTACCATTGATATTATTCCGGGTACACTCAGACTGAGGATGAGCCGTCCCAACGGCGCCTCGCCCAGGCGCCTGGTAATATCTTTAAGCTCGGAGGCGTTCTCCAGTTCTATCCCCTTTCCCACTGGCTGCTCCCGGCAGACCCGTTCCGGGTAATCATACCCGCTAATCCTACCAGTTGTGATGCCTGCGGTCAACGGAAAATGAACTCGGCGGCAACCTGTGCTATAATCTTGACTACCCTTAAACGGAGGAAACGGCGGGGACGATGAATCTAGCCGACAGAATTGAAAAGCAGTTGCCCCCTGAACTTGTGGAGTTCATGCAGGCAGCCGGTCTTATAGCCGCCAACCGGGGACAGAGCCTTTACCTGGTCGGAGGGGTGGTGCGCGACCTGCTCCTCGGCAGGAGCAATCACGACCTCGACCTGGTGGCGGAAGGCGACGCCATAAACCTGGCACGGCAGCTTACGGAAATCAACCGGGCAAAGGTGACCATCCATTCCCGCTTCCGGACGGCAAACCTGAAGTGGAACGGGTGGAGTGTCGATATCGCCACCGCCCGCTCCGAGACCTACTCAAGACCCGGAGCCCTGCCCGCCGTAGCGCCCGGCTCCCTGGATACCGACCTCTTCCGCCGCGATTTCACCATAAACACGATGGCTGTGGAGCTTGTCCCCGGCGGCTGGGGTGAGCTAATCGACCTTTACGACGGCAGGGAAGACCTTAAAAAGGGTCTTATTCGCATCCTGCATGAAAACAGCTTTATCGACGACGCCACCCGCATCTGGCGGGCGCTGCGCTACGAGCAGCGGCTGGATTTCAAGCTGGAGCCGGATACCCTGCGGCTGCTGGAGCAGAATGTAGCAATGCTCGATACCATCAGCGGCGACCGGATACGGCACGAGCTTGAGCTTGTCCTGCAAGAAGAACTGCCGGAGAAAGCACTCCGCCGCGCCGGTGCACTCGGGGTGCTGGCGAAGCTGCACCCCGGCCTGAAAGGCAACGACTGGCTGAGCGAGAAATTCGGGGAA
>CAZOUZ010000130.1:0-2660 GCA_964583115.1 uncultured Dehalococcoidales bacterium | reverse complement strand
TCCCTCGCCGCAGACTCACCGGCGGTAAAAGAGCACATCCGCCTCTACCTCACCAAGCTGCGTTATGTCAAACCAGCCCTCACCGGCAAAGACCTCCAGAAAATGGGCTTTCCACCCGGCCCCAGAATGAAGGATGTCTTAAACCAACTCCTCGAAGCCCGCCTCGACGGCAAAGTAACCTCTAAACAAGAAGAGGAGGATTTGGTGCGGGGACTGATAAGTCATGGATAGGGTACTATGTCCAGGCTAAGAACTGCATTTATTTGTACTTACCTTGTCTTGATTACATCCTTCTTCGCCTGTGCTCCGGGCGAACCAGTCCTGCCATCCGATGCCGTTGAAAAAATCAAGGTATATCTCGGCTACGCGCTGGCGCCTACCTACCTGCCGGGTGGATTCGAGTACGATGAGGGAATAGACAACCCGAACCCGGTCTCAAAGGCGATGAATATCTCCCGGGCACACCTGATGTACAGTAAAAAAGTTTTTGGGGAAGAAACGGCCTATCTGGCTATGATTTATCCCTCGACCGCTCCTGAAACTACCTCATTTGAGGAACGAATCGGAGCTATAGTCCCTGAAGATGCAGTCTCCGAAATCGATATCAACGGTGCGACTGCCTACCTTACCCGCGGCAACTGGACACAGGAGACCCTCAACCGCATTGCTCGGGTCGAATTGCCGATAAACCCGGAATGGGACTATGAAGGCGGCTTTACCGTCCGGTTTACCATAGAAGTGCCGGACAATGACAGGGTCTGGGTGATTTTAACGACGCTGCGTCCCACCGACGAGGTCAGCGACAAAGATATTATCAGAATCGCCAGGTCGGTCATGGTCGTTGAATAATTCTTGTACGGGAGAGTTTTAGAGAGGGGCAGAGCCCCTCTCTAACTTCCTTAAGGGCGGAGGGCGGGAATAATAGATAAGAAGAAAGACTAATCAATCCGTTTGAAAGACTTTGCCGGTGCGCCGCAGACGTGGGCATCTCGTCTCCGCTCATGTGCACACCTCTTCACCAATTCGTGTTACAATCTCGCCAGCTCCATTGCAAATCCATTCCAAACCATTTTTAGTACCTGTGCTTGGAATTAGTGCCAGCATAAGTTTATAATGGCTGCAACGTTAATCTCATACCTGCAAATAGAGCATAAAAAATATATAGAGAGAGGCTTATGATGAATGTTGAGTCAGTAGAAGCAAGGCTAAATGTACTGGAGAACCTGGTTCAGAAGCAGGAGAACTACATCAAGACTCTGGAGAAGAAACTTACAACTCTTGAAGACATCGAGGCAATTAAGAGGCTGCAAAAGGCATATGGCTATTACGTCGAACATATGATGGGGCAGGAGATAATAGACTGCTTTTCAGACAGCCCGGACGTTGTTCTGAACTGGCTTGAAGGTCAGTGGCTGGGTAAGGACGGAGTGAAAAGATACTTCGCACGCGCCGCAAGCAGCGATAACCCGCCGGGATTTTCGCATCAGTTGATGCCGACCGGCGGCATTATAACTATCGACCCCGATGGTAAGACCGCTAAAGGAAGGTGGTATGGCTTCGGCGGCATTTTCACATCGCAAGAGGGCGAAGTAAGTGGTGGCTCACTAACAAGCGGAATATATGAAGTGGGATATATCAAAGAGAACGGCACTTGGAAAATGCTGTCAATCAGATGGGTAATACCCTACAGCGCTAGAATCGCTGACTGGGGCATGCCCGAGCAACTCGGTGAGCGTATGGTTAAGGGTGAGGGCGGCAGGCCTGATATACCCATGCCAAAGCCCGATATCCCTCTAGATAAAAAAGACTTGCGTTACGTATCGGGTTATATCTTCCCCTTCCATTATAAGCACCCCGTCACCGGTAAGGAAACATCTGAGGGAGTGCGAAACGCACGGCTGAAGCCCTTGAAAATCGAGTAACTTAAACGGCAAACTGGACAGGCACTGGACGGAAGAAGAAGAATGGGAGGAGAGTTTTAGAGAGGGGCTTTGCCCCTCTCTAATTACCTTAAGGGCGGAGGGCGGGAATAGATATAAGGAAAAAGTAAACCTTATTCAATCCGCTTGAAAGATGTGGCGGGTGCGCCGCAGATGGGGCATTTTTCGGGAGCTGCGCCGGGAACGGTATTGCCGCAGACCTGGCAAACGTAGTAAGACTCCTCCTCGAGCGAGGTGCCTTCGTTAAGGGCTTCCAGCACTCCCTCGAAGTGTTTATGGTGGACCTGCTCCACCTCGTTCGCCCACTCGAAAGAGCGCTGGGCACGGGTGTTGTTCTCACGCTCCGCATCCTCGATAAACGGCGGGTACATCCTGGTGAACTCGTAGTGCTCCCCCTGAGCGCCCGCCATCACGTTCTCCTTGGTCGTTCCGACCCCGTCCATAGCATTAAAGTGGTTCTTGGCGTGGACGGTCTCGGCATCGGCGACAGCCCGGAACAGCCTGGCTACCTGGGGATAGCCTTCCTTGTCCGCCTTCTCGGCAAAAAACAGGTAGCGCCGGTTAGCCTGACTTTCTCCAGCAAAAGCTTCCTGAAGGTTCTTTTCCGTCTTTATTTCCATTCTGTGCCTCCTTTAACACCCCCACTTTCCTGAAGGGTTTGTATCTATTAATTTCAGTATAGCCTTTTTGATTTTTCTAATCCAGTAACGGTCTCCGCCA
>CAZOUZ010000129.1:0-5092 GCA_964583115.1 uncultured Dehalococcoidales bacterium | reverse complement strand
TGTTGGGACAGGGCACACGGTCGCAATAGCGGTTAGCAATAGCCTGAAGTCTGTCTTCCTCCGGAACGACTTCATCCCAGAAGTACCTTGAGCCGGTGCAATGGTCATCGATTACGAAGGTGGCTCCTATCGATTCCACCATTTCCAGGAACTCCCGGTCATCGTCCTCGCTGCCGACAATCATCAGCCGGACTCCTGCCTCCCGGTCAAGCTTGCGGTCGGGAAGTGCCTCAAGGAGTTGCTTTAATAAATCGTTGTGGTCCCTCTTGTCCATCAACTGGCTTGCCCAGACCATTGTCATAGCCTCGGTGCCGGTGATAGGCGGGTTATCCTGTTTTCGTAATTCATAGACCTGCTTCATCAGGTGCCGATTGGTGTTCATAATGTCTATGCCTCTATCTATGTCTTCATCAGTGATAGTTTTTCCAGTCAATTTCTCGAGGGCTTCCTTGAATGCAGCCAGCTCTCCCCGCAGGAAGGTCTTGGCTCTCGGACTGCGTACGGCATTAGGCATGACGAACCAGTAAAACCAGGGAGTTGGCACATGGATTTCCCAGGCGCCAAATGTCTGGCGCATATGAAGACAGGTGTTGGATTCTATCAGTCCATCCAGGTAGTCGTTATATTTCCCCTTCAGCGCCTGGCTCAGGCAGTCGCGGGAGAAAGGGCACCACATATCAAACATGTGTGGCGTGGCGAGGGTAGGCGCTTCATGCCCACCTAGAATTCGAACAGGAAGGATATTTGCCGCATAGAGAAGTTCCTCCGGCACATACGTACACATGCCGCCGATTACCTTCCCTCCTGTCCTCTTCTTCCAACCCCTGGCATACTCATGCCGCAACCGCCAGACATCGTTGAATTGTTTTAGTATTTCCGATACTTCCATCCACTACTCCTTGACTTATATTTAATATGCCTCTAACACCGAGTTAAAATACTCGTTGGCTTTTTCAGTCAGCAGGTCATGGTATTCCTGGAACAGGGCTGCGGCCTGGGGCCGCAACCAGTCCTCCGGTAAAAGTTCCTCAGGTAAGTCAGGGTCGAAAAACGGCAACTTCCGGTATTCGTGAATCAGGGCAAATCTTTCCACAAAGTGCTCACTGGCTTCGACAGGCTCACCGGACTGAAGGCGCCGCAGCCATTTCTCAAATCTGGGCTGGTATTCCGCCATAAAACTGGCGTACTTCTCATGTATCCGGCCCAGGTCCCAGCAGGTCGATACTATTTTCCTGGCATCGGTAAGGCCCTGCTGCCTGGCCTGGAAGATTTGAATATACTCAATTACGCCAAGCTTTTCCGCCAGCTCTATCACTTCCTGGGTCAAATCATAGGGTGAAATCATAGTAGCTCCCCCCAGCGCCCCATACCCCATCCAGATTAGCTCGCGGCGCAGTGTGTCCCTCGTCTTTCGCTCCAGCTCGGGAATGGAATAGGTTACAATATTCCAGGTCCCATCCCAGCTGGTGTCCTTTCGTACGAAGATACGCTGCGCCCCTTTGGTCAGCAGGCTGTGCCCGTTCGGCGTCAGCGAGTAGTAGCTCTTCCGTCCTCTGCTCCTTACTTTCAGCAGACCGGCGCGGCACATACGCGATACCGCCGACCTCACGGCCTGCTCGGACAGGCCGAAGTTGCCAAACAGCGTTATCAGGCTCCCGATTCCAATCTCGTCCCTGCGATTAAGAAGATAGTCCCCGTAAAGGGTCAGCATCGCCGACTGCGGACGGATAATACGTCTCCGGGAATTCCGTGAATTTAAGGTCTTATATGTCATTTTTTTATGTAGCGTTTTATTTTCGTCATCATAAATAATAACCACATTGGGCATTCTTGTCAATAGGGTATTAAATACTGAATGCGCGGGTCATGGCGGCTGGTGGGCATTTATATCGGTCATTCCCTATGAGGCGGCACCTTAGGGTTACCAGTACCGCTGACAGGACCAAAACGGTGCTCAATAACTCCGATAAACTGACGGAATGCACTTTTAAACCGAACACTGTAGATACCCACGGGCAAGCCCGTGGCACTTTAAAAATTCAAGCTCCAATGTCACCCTGAGCAGAGCGAAGGGTCTAGATTCTTCGCTAGCGCTCAGAATGACAAAAGTTTAACCCCGCTTGACGCCCTTTGGGCGAGCCCCCATTCATCCACGGGTAAACCCGTGGTCTTCTGCCCTTCGGGTTCCGATAAAAAACGCCGGTATCCTTTCAGGATACCGGCTAAATTTTTCGTCCGGGGTACCTTCAGGTGCCGGCGCAACCTAGATTTCCAGCAACTGGGCTACTTTCTCGCGGTGATAATCGCCATCGCCGAAGTTAGCTTCTCCAGACTTAGCCCGCTTGAAATAGAGGTGCATATCATGGTCCCAGGTATAGCCAATGCCGCCGTGCAACTGAACGCCGTCAAAAGTGGCATGCTTGTAGGTATCGCTGCACCAGGCTTTAGCCATCGAGGCAGCTACAGGTATTGCCGGGTCGTTCTCCGATATTGCCCAGGCCGCATAGTACATTATTGAGGTCGAGCCTTCTACCTCCACCGCCATATAAGCCAGCTTATGCTGGACAGCCTGAAAACTGCCGATAGGACGACCGAAGGCGATTCTCTCCTTGGCGTACTCAATGGTATCCTCCATAGCCCACCGGGCGCCGCCCGTCATCCAGGCGCACTCGGCTACCGCACCCTCAATCTTCACCTTCTCCATTATCGGCCAGCCCTTGTCCGGTTCCCCGAGCATATTCTCCTTCGGGACGGCCACATTATTGAAGACCACCTCGCACAGCTTCTCGCCGGTCATTGTTTGCAATACCTCAATCTGGATACCTTCGGTCTTTGCATCCACCAGAAAGAGGGTGATTCCTTCTTCTTTATTCGAGCCGTCAGTGGTCCTGGTGACGCAGAGAAGATAATCGGCTATATGAGCATCGGGGACGAAGAGCTTCATTCCGTTTATTACGTAATTATCGCCGGACGGGACAGCCTCGACGGTCACGCCCGATGCTTCCAGACTGCCATTAGACTCTATATATGCCAGCGTCATAACCAAATCGCCAGCGGCTATTTTAGGAAGGAACTCCTGCTTTTGCCGGTCAGTACCGTCAGCCAGGATAGGATGCCCGGCAAGCACTACCGTGGGCATAAAAGGTGCCGGCAGCAAAGCCCGCCCGCACTCTTCGAGGAGCACCGCCAGGTCAAGGAAGGTCATTTCGCTGCCGCCATACTCCTCGGGAAAGGTAAGTCCCAGCCAGCCCAGGTCAGCCATCTTTTTCCAGAGTTCCGGTGAATAGCCCTTCTCGTCCTCCATCATTTCCCTGACATGCCTTTTCTGGCATTCATTTTCCAGAAAATCGCGAGCCATCGTTTTCAGCATAACCTGCTCTTCACCAAGTTCGAAGTCCATAAAGATTAACTCCTTTCCTCTTTTACCCTGTCTTACCTGGGCAGTCCCAGGGTCCTTTGTGCAATTACATTCCTCTTTATCTCGGAGGTACCCGTGGCAAGAGTATTACCCCGCGAAAAAAGGAAGTTTCTCTGAAAGTATCCGTGGTCGATAGCGTGTTTGGAGCCCCTGACCAGCCGACTGTACGGGCCCTGCATGTTCACCGCGAAGTCCCATATCCTCTGGCCTGCTTCCATATTCAGCAGACTGCCAACGGCGCTTTCGGGTCCCGGAGTCTGTCCCCGGAGCTGGCGGGTCAGGGCGCGCATACCGATATACTTGGTAACATTCGCTTCGATGTAAAACTGCGCCAGCTTTTGCCGGGTTACCGGGTCTTTTGAGAGCGGCTGCCCGTTATATTCCATCCGCCGGGCAAGGTCTATGACATCGGCGACGTTATTCAGCAGTCCGGTAGCAGAGCTGGCATTCGACCTCTCAAACTCGAGAGTGCTCATTGAAATATACCAGCCCCTGTTTTTCTCACCGACCATCAGGTCCTTCGGGATACGCACATCATCAATAAACGTTTCGCCGAACATGGCATCGCCGGTCATCTGGCGCAGAGGTCTTACGGTAACGCCGGGAGAATGCATGTCCATGAGAAAATAGCTGAATGTCCTGTGCCTGGGAGTTTCAGGGTCAAAGTTCGTCTTCGCCAGGAGGATTGCCCAGTCAGCCCTCATACCGCCGGTTGTCCAGACCTTCTGCCCGTTAACCACGTAATCATCGCCGTCCTCCACCGCCCGGGTCTGGCAATTAGCCAGGTCGGAACCCGCTTCAGGTTCGGAGAAACCCTGGCACCACTGGTCTTCACCGCTGAGTATCCTGGGCAGAAAGCGTTTTTTCTGCTCCTCGGTACCGGCGACAATAATAGTCGGTCCCGCCCAGCCGACTCCCAGCCCGCCTGCTCCCATCGGCGCCCGGCGCTTGGCCATCTCTTCATTGAAGATTACCTGTTCCATAACGGTAGCGCCACGGCCGCCGTACTCCTTTGGCCAGGCTATGCCGACATAACCGGCTTTATATAGCTTGGTGTGCCACCATCTACTGAACTCATAGGACTCATCCGAGTCCATCTCCGGCCCAAGAATATCGCGCCTGCCGTACCATTCCGGCAGTCCCTTCATGTTCTCATCCAGCCAGTCACTGACTTCTTTGCGGAAAGCTTCTTCCTGGGGAGTTAAAGAAAAATCCAACTTTCCCTCCTTTCTTTAACCGGTGAATGCTTTTACTAGTGATATCGAGTATGACTATAATACTATTTCGAATACAGAGAAATCAAGCTGAACCCGGGTAATTTGCTCACGAATTTATATTTAGGGGAACCCTATCCCCCTTAATCCCCCTTCCCCTTTGAGAAGGGGAAGGGGGAAGAAATTGTTAAGAGGGGCGTAAGCCCCTCTTAAACTCCCTGTGATTCATCACAGGTAATAGATTGCTATTGTGTTACCGCTGGACAAACATCGGGATGTCTGTCCAGCCAGGAGTACAAATATTTGATTCCGTTTGCTTTTTCTGTAAAGTAATAATCACTAGTGCACGAATATAGGCATGTCTGATTCTCTTGCACTATAACAATTCTACTGGAAAAGAATCCTTAAGTATCTTACCGCAGACAGGCAATCCTACCTATCACACCGAATGAGATTTCAT
>CAZOUZ010000128.1:0-5143 GCA_964583115.1 uncultured Dehalococcoidales bacterium | reverse complement strand
ACTGAGATTAAGCTGATTGAGTGCAGAAATATCTTCTCAGTTCAGAAATCATGCTAAAAAGGATTTTCGATACCTGTATTAAGTCCTGCGATTTCGCGTTTAATTTCCTTTTCTATCTTCCTTGTGGTGGGGAGGCATCTTTTCGGAGAAGGTGCGTGGAGTTTGCTTCTCCGGCAGCCGGCGATAGAATTCTGGATATATGCTGTGGTACCGGAGAGCTAACTGCCAAGATAATAAGCCGGGGATTCGCAGGAAAACTGGTTGGAGTAGATATTTCTGAGCCCGCAATTGATATAGCCAGAACAAAATACCGGTCGGTCACTTTCCTGAGGGCCAGTGCCGACGATTTGCCGTTTAGCTCATCTCGATTCGATAAAGGTTTTATTTCCTTCGGGCTACACCATATGTCGAAGCAGGTAAGACGGAAGACACTGATGGAAATTCACCGGACTCTGGCACCTAGAGGTGCTCTATATGTAATTGAATATAGTTTACCGGAAAAGGGTCTGAGGCGGCTAGCTGCGATTACTTTTGCCAAACTTGACGAGAGTGACGAAGCCTATGAAATGCTGAAAACCGGGAGCTTGGACAAGGAAATGGAACAAGCCGGGTTTGAAGTTGAGAAACGAGTCCTAACCTGCCAGGATATGGTTCAATTACTTAAAGTGGTTAAGAAATAGCCTGCACTCCCGATTATGAGCTTCCAGATGCGTTGAATAGAAACTTCACAGGGAGTAAAATGTCCCTGGCTGCCAGAATAAACCATATAGGGAGGTTATTATGCCGTCAGTTCAGCGAGATTATTCCATATTTGATGAGTTCAACTTCGAGAGAAAACCGGTAGGTATCAAATTCCTGCTCAATAAACCGGACGGAATGGAACAGGTGGATAAAAGTATGCCTATTTGCAGGATGTTCGGAGAAGCGCAGAACAGTAGCCCATTTTATGCCGGAAAAGATGATTTTGCATGCGTGGATAGGCTGGTATTGGGAATGGTGGACCCTGAGCCGACCACGGAGAGCGGTCAGATAGGCGCCAAGGAAAAAATATATCAGGAAGCCCGTGCTAACCGCAGAATATACCAGTATATACAAAAAATTCCAAAAGACACGGTAAGATACGTCGCCTTTTCTACTGTAGACCAGTTGTCTTTCGACCCGGATATACTGATTCTTACCGCAACACCGCCCCAGGCAGAGATATTATTCAGAGCACTGAGCTATTCCACCGGGAAACCGCTGACCTCGAAGTTCACGCCGGTCCTAATGTGTGCCTGGATTTTCGCTTACCCGTATATGAGCGGTGAGGTGAATTACGTCGTCACCGGAATCGGTTACGGTTTCAGAAATCAAGGAATTCTGCCCGAGGGTCTCTTTGTTATATCCGTCCCGTATGATTTGCTGCCCATGCTGATAGATAACCTAAAGAATATGGAATGGGTCCTTCCGATAAATAAAATGAGCGAGGAAGAAAGAGGCAAGTATTCCGCCAGAGTCACGGATGAAATAAAACAGGAGTACCTGAACGGCTGAAATAACCGTATATCGGCCGGTACAGCACCCTTGAAATCACAGGCAGTAAGCGCCTGTTTTCAGACCGTCCCGGTCCCGGCTGGCGATAATAACAACAACTGGCAGCGGGTGGATTCGGACCGCCCGTTGCTAAAATCGATATTATTCTTCGGATTGGGCTTTTAAGGCTATTTCTTGGTCGAAAAATGAAATGGGTAATAGAGCGGGCAGTAGCCTATGATGGCGGTTAGTAATAGAATGCCGCCGATAACCCATAACACAATCTGCCAGGCACCTTGAACAGCAAGGAAAGCAACCACCAGAAGTGCAACGCCGATTATTGCTCTCACCACTCTGTCTGTCATTCCCATGTTCATATCATTACCTCCCATCTCCTAGCTTACGGTTTCTTTGGTGATTAATTATCTTCCTTAAGTTTTACCCTGTCAATAGTGTCATGGTTTCAGATGCATGCGAAAACTCAAAAGAATAGTTTGGTTATAGAATCTGAATGTGATGTTAGATGATTGTTTGGCTGGCGATAAAAAAATTGTGGCAGCGGCGGGATTTGAACCTGCGACCAAGGGCTTATGAGTCCCCTGCTCTACCACTGAGCTACGCTGCCATCGGGGAAAAATGTAGCATAATTTAAATCGGACTGTCAATTTTGGATAGCCGTTTCCGGTGAAGCCTTTTCAGGCAAGCCGGTTTTTTTATGCCGGACTGGTTACATCGCCGGATAAAATGCTATATAATGGGCGGAGATATCGTGCCCTGCTCGCGGGAAGGACTGTTATCCGGAAGCAGGTGTGGTAGAATCTAAGAAATATCCGGCGCCGTTAAAAATAAGAGTCTGCCGGAAGGGTAGTTAGTAATGGCAACTTCTCAGGAAAGTAAAAGAGAGAAGGAATTGAATGTGGAGTCGGTCACCTGGGGAGACCTTACCTGGACTGATATTGTGCAGCCGACGACGAAGGAGACGGATTATCTGGCCGACAACTATTCTTTCCATCCCCTGGACCTGGATGACTGTCTCAGCCGGATACAGCGCCCCAAGATAGATGAATATGCCGACTATCTCTTCCTGGTATTTCACTTCCCGGTGTTCAACCCGGAAGCGCGGGTTACTACTCCCAGTCAACTGTCCGTTTTTATCGGGGACAATTACCTTATCACCCTGCACAATGGAGACCTTAAACCGCTGGTAAAGCTGTTCGTGGACTGCCAGATTAACGAGGAGACCCGCCAGGAGCATTTCAATCAGGGTTCCGGCTATCTGCTCTACCGCGTTATTGACCGGCTGGTTGACTACTGCCTGCCGATACTGAGCAAGATTGGTGATAATATCGAGAAAGTTGAGGAAGACATTTTTTCTGCGGAAATGCCGAAGGCGATAAGGGAAATCTCAATACTCCGGCGTGACGTTATCGCCTTCCGCCGTATAATCTGGCCGATGCGGGCGGTTATCGGCAGCCTGGAGCCTAAAGTCCGCCGCTTCACCACGATGGATTTGACAGTCTACTTCGGCGATATGGTTGACCATTTGAATAAGATATGGGACGGGCTGGACGAGTATAAGGAGATAATCGAAGGGCTTTCCGATACCCATGACTCGGTGGCGACTAACCGTACCAACGAAGTTATGCGGATGCTGACCATTATTGCCACCATTCTCCTGCCTATCACCGTGGTAGCCAGTATCTTCGGAATGAATATAGAGCTGGGGGTTTTCGGGACTTCTCCCCTGTCCCCCCTTTACGTTTTCCTTATATGCCTGGTCATTATTATCGGCATGTTATTCTTTTTCCGTCACCACCACTGGATTTAAAGTCGCTGGTCTACAGCCAATCGGCTTTTTTGTTTGAAAAACAATGAAAATCTCGCACCGATTCGTTATCATCACCGCTCTCTTCGTTACCTGCCTGATTACCGCCAATATCATCGTAATCAAGCCGATAGGTCTTGGCTTCAGCCTGCTTGGGGTTCCGGTGCCGCTGCCGGCGGCGATAATAATCTTTCCTCTGAGCTACATTGTCGGCGACATCCTGACCGAGGTCTACGGCTACCGACTGGCGAGGAGGGTAATCTGGCTCGGCTTCCTCTGTAACCTGATTGCGGTTATTGCTATCTGGCTGGGACAGATTTTACCTCCGAATCCACTGTGGGAGGGGCAGCAGGCTTATGAGAGCACTCTGGGCTATGTCCCGCGAATATTACTTGCCTCTTTCGTAGCCTATCTGGTGGGTGAATTCAGCAACTCTTTTATCCTGGCAAAAATGAAGATAAGGACGAAAGGGCGCTGGCTGTGGACGAGGACAATCGGCTCTACAGTGATAGCCCAGTTGCTGGATGCCGCCGTGTTTATTCCGCTTGCCTATATCGGATTATTCGAGCCGTCCTTTATAGTCGTCGCCAGTATCGCTCTCTGGGTGGGGAAGGTGGTATACGAAACAATCGCCACTCCCTTTACCTACGCCGCGGTGAACTACCTGAAGAAAAAAGAAGCAATCGATACCTATGATTACGATACAAACTTCACTCCCTTTTCGGTCGATATCGGTTGAATTACTTGTGAAGGCGGTGTAGATGGATATCCGCATCCTGGGGGCGCACAATTCCGAGTCAGAAAGCACCAGGCTGACCAGCCTGCTGGTTGATAACCGGCTGGTCCTCGATGCCGGCGGTCTTACCTCCAGCCTGTCACTGGAAGCTCAGCAGCAGCTTAAAGCGGTGCTGCTTACCCACCAGCACTACGACCATATCCGGGATGTCCTGGCGCTGGCAATGAATTTTTACCTGGCAGGTGCCACTATAAATATCTACTCCGCGTTACCTGCCTTCGAGGTCACTGCTGCGCACCTGCTCGACGGCGAGATTTACCCCAACTTTATGAAATTCCCCGAAGAGAAGCCGACAATAAATTTTACCGTGGTAGAGCCGCACCGGGCAATACGGATTGGCGACTACGATGTCCTGGCGGTGCCGGTGAACCATTCTGTCCCGACGGTTGGCTACCAGGTCACTTCTCCGGAAGGCGAAGCGGTGTTTTTCACCGGGGATACCGGGCCGGGACTGTCCGACTGCTGGCAGCAGGTATCGCCCCAGCTTCTGGTTATCGAGTGTACCGCCTCGGACAGGTTTGCCGAGTTCGGCAGGAAATCGGGACATCTTACGCCCGTTTTGCTGAAAGAGGAGCTGATTGCCTTCAGGGATATTAAAGGCTACCTGCCGCAGGTGGTTACGGTACATATGAGTCCCGGTCTGGAGGAGGAGATAAGGGCGGAAATAGCCGCCGTCAGCGAGGAACTGAACACTCCAATCACACCGGGTTACGAAGGAATGGAACTGCAATTAAGCCAGTAGGGTAAGACATGAAATACAAAATTGCAGAAATGAAGCTGGATAGATTTAAAGAGTTAATAGACTTCTGGAAAAGCTGTGAAGGCATATATATCAGCGATGATGATAATTATGAAAATTTAGAAATATATTTAAAGAGAAACCGGAAATTAAATTTCATCGTATTGAATGAAGATAGAGTTATAGCGACAGTCAAATGCAGCCATGACGGTAGAAGAGGCTATATTCATCACCTGGCGGTTAAAAAGGAATTCAGAGGAAAAGGTATTGC
>CAZOUZ010000127.1:1875-5482 GCA_964583115.1 uncultured Dehalococcoidales bacterium | reverse complement strand
GGTGTTGCAGTGGGTCAGGACGGTAAAGCCGTCCTTAATTAGTTCGGCGCCGAGCTCGCTCAGCTTCTCGGTGGCTCCGGCTTCTTCGGCGTGTATTTTCTCAGCTTCCTTAACCAGCGCTGCCTTAATCTCCGCCACGTCCTCTCCGTCTTCAGCCGCCCGCTCCATCCGCTCGACAGCCATAAACAGGTTTCTTGCCGTTGGCCTGGTGCCGGCGATTGCCCGGCTTACCTCCCGGTATTCCTTTATGAATTCATTCTTAGAGCCTGAAGCGATTTTCAGGGCACCGAGGGCTATTGCATAAGCCCCGGCTACTCCGATTGCCGGAGCGCCCCTTACTTTCAATTCTGTGATTGCTGAGGCAACATCCTGGTAGCGCTCAAGCTCCAGATAGACTTCCTCACCGGGGAGCCTGGTCTGGTCGAGAATTTTTACCCTGTCGCCGAGCCATTCCAACGGTTGCACGGACATTTAACTACGCATACTCCTTCTGAACAGAATAATGCCGATGGCGAAGACAATCACCGCCCAGCCGGCCAGGAACAATAAATCGCCGCCTAGCGCCTCCAGGCCGACCCCGCGAATCAGGACCGCCCTCGATGCCCCGATGGTGTGAGCGTAAGGGAAGGCATTGGCTATAATTCTGAGATATGAGGGCAGCATTTCTATAGAGAACCAGCACCCGGAAAGCATCGCCAGCGGCATCGAGAACAGCCAGCAGAGAGGCTCCGCCTGGTTCTCAGAGTTCGACAGCGAAGCGACAACCATACCGATGCCGATACTGCACAGTCCGGTAAGGAAAAAGACGAGGAACGCCAGCCAGACACTGCCGACGATATCCATACCGAGCGCCCAGGCGCCAATCATAAAGATGATTATCTGGGCGATGGCGATTATAACCAGGCACAGTGAGTAGCCCAATATAAATTCCGCGGGCCGGGTCGGGGTAGTCAGCAGGCGGGCAAGGAACCCCTTTTCCTTATCACGGACCATTATCCGGGCCGAGGTAGGTATCAATATCAAAATACCGAAAACTATTATCCCCGGCCCCATAAAATCAACATAGGTTATCTCAGTCTCGATGTGGATAGGGTTGGCATCAATAGTTACCGGTATCTCGATTTTAGCGAAGGAGCGGGTAACGGTATTCATCATCGAAATCAGCTGTTCCGTCAGCATAATGTCGCTTTCATCATAGGTCATCCGGAGAATAATATCGGCTTCTTTACCCTGCCAGTTCTGTGATACCTGCTCGCCGAAACCCGGCGGGATGACGATATAGGCATTGAGTTCGCCGAGGGTGAGGTCGTCGAGAGCGATGGCGGCATCGTTGTAGTCGATTACTTCCAGCACCGAAATCCCTGCCAGAGCTTCATCGGTAAATGCTTGAGACAGGGGGGTATTGTCGTCATCAATCACTCCGATAGAAAAACTTGCAGCGTCCTCACTGCTAAAAATAGCTCCGAAAAGCAGCATAAACACCAGGGGAAATCCCAGAAGGAAGCCCAGTGCCAGGGGGTCTCTGTAGGTCTCTTTAAAGTTTCTAACGGCTAATTCAAAAATCCTCATTCCCTCAGCTCCTTCCCGGTTATCTGGATGAAGACATCGTCAAGAGTCGGCTCCTTGATATGGGCAGAGCGTATCACCGCCCCGGCGGAGTGCAGGCGGTCGACAACCTCTTTAAAATCAAGCTGTTTATCGGTAATCTCCATAGTGCCGTCGGTAACCTTCACCCCGGCATAATTGCTCTCCATCGCCTCCACGACCTTTTGGGTTAGATTCCAGGCATAGACAATAATAGTGTGCGTATCCAGCATACTTGTCTTAAGCTCGAAGCTGGTACCAAGAGCGACAATCTTGCCTTCGTCCATAATGCCCACCCGGTCACTGAGGTAATCCGCCTCTTCAAGATAGTGGGTGGTGAGCAGGATAGTCTTTTTACCTTTGAACCGGGCGATGTATTCCCATATCACCCGCCTTGCCTGGGGGTCGAGCCCGAGGGTGGGTTCGTCGAGGAAGAGAACCTCCGGGTCATGGACCAGCGCTATTATTATACTCAGCCTCCGCATCATGCCGCCGGAGTACTTTCTCACCTGGTCCTTTGCCCGCTCGGCAAGTCCCATCGTCTCCAGCAGCATATCAGACCTGGCTTTCAGTTCGGCGGGGTCGACGCCGTGAATCCTGCCGAACAAATTAAGGTGCTCCCGGGCATTCAGGCGCTCCGATAACGTGGTCTCCTGGGGAGAAACTCCGATGATTTCTTTAATATTGTACGACTGCCGGTTAATGTCGTAACCCCCCACGCTGGCGGTGCCGCCGGTGGGCTTGAGCAGGCAGCACAGCATCTTGATGGTGGTGGTCTTGCCGGCACCGTTAGGACCAAGGAGGGCGAACAGTTCTCCCTGCCTTATGCTCAGGTCGATTCCGTCAACCGCCACAAGGTTACCGAATATCCGGGTAAGGTTCTCGATTTGTATAGCGTCTGTACTCATACTCACCCCCCGATATTTATTATAACCCTAGTTATACTTGTTCATTGCTGCCGTCAGGTCTTCGGTGATGATACAGCGGATAGCTTCGCCCACCCTGGGCAGGACGTGGTTAATCGCTTTCTTTTCCTCGGGAGGCAGCTCGCTGAGCAAATAGGTAACGATATCAGCGTTTGTATCTTCAGGCAGACCTTCCGTGGCAATCGGTCGCCCGATACCCACCCGAAGCCGGGAAAAATCCTGGCTACCCAGTTCCGCAATGATGGACTCAGCCCCCTTATGTCCGCCGGAGCTACCGCCGGTGCGGATGCGGATTTTGCCCAGAGGGAGGTCCATATCATCATATACGACCAGCAGGTCGTCGAGCTTAACCTTATACTTTTTAACCAGCCGGATGACCGACTCACCGCTCCGGTTCATATAGGTATGGGGTCTGGCTACGACCACCTTGACGCCGGCTACCTCACCTCTGCCGATACGGGCTTTCCCCTGTTCTCTATCAAACCGGATTTTGTTCTTGCGGGCAAAGTAATTGACACACATAAAGCCGACGTTATGCAGGCTGTTGGCATAGCCCCGCCCCGGATTACCCAGACCGACAATCAGTTTCATGATTTATATAACCCTATCCCCTTAATCCCTCCCGATTGCATCGGGAGGGGAGGTCTTTTCGCAAGAGGGGCTTCGCCCCTCTTGAACACCCTGTTTTATACAGCTTCGCCCCCCTAAACGCCCTGCTACATCAAGGCTTAGTCCTATTTAACGCCCTTCTTTCACTTTATACGAGTAAAGATTTTTCTTAAAGCTGTCCGAAAACGCGGTTCCTGCTTCATTCTGTCATTCCCGCGAAGGCGGGAATCCAGCAAACGAAATCAATTCCAGGAAACCTGGATTCCCGAACAGGTCGGGAATGACAATTCTCAGTCCGCCTTCTCATTCAATAGATGAAGGAACTCCTCTTCAGTCAATATCTTTATATCCAGCGCCCGGGCGCGGGCAAGCTTCGAGCCAGGCTCCTCTCCCACCACGACGTAGGTTGTTTTGCGGGTAACGTTGTCCTTGACGGTGCCGCCGAGGGCTTTTATTTTTTCCGCTGCCTCCTGCCGACTGAAGGCTTC
>CAZOUZ010000127.1:0-1775 GCA_964583115.1 uncultured Dehalococcoidales bacterium | reverse complement strand
GCTCTCCGGCCAGACTCCCGCCTTTCTCAGTCTCCTGATAATTTCGCGGTTTTCTTCCTGTCCGAAGAAAGCAACTATGCTATCGGCAATCTTGGGACCGACGGCAGGGATGGACATCAGCTTCTCCGCGGTAGCCCTGCCCAAATCATCCAGGTCTCTGAAATTTTCGGCAAGAATTTGCGCCATCTCCCCACCGACATGCCGTATCCCAAGGGCAAATATAAGCCTTGCCAGCGGCATTTCTTTACTATTTTCAATAGCTTCCAGCAGGTTATCTACACTTTTTTCTCCCATCCCTTCGAGTTCCATTAAATGTTCGCGCTTTTCCCTGAGCTTATACAGGTCGGCAACGTTTTTAGCAATGCCTTTCTCGAACAGCGTGACACTCTGCGATTCCCCGATTCCCCTGATATCCATAGCCCCCCGGGAAACGAAGTGCTCTATTCTCTGCTGTACCTGGGCGGGACAGGCGGCATTGGTACAGTAGGACATAACCTCGCCTTCGGGCCTGATGACGGCCCCCCCGCACTCGGGACAGAGGGGATGCCCCTGCTCATCTTTTTGAAGCTTGTCAAGAAGGCTGAACTCCTTACCCCGTTCGGTACTTTCCCTGCTTTCGGGAGTCGGCCCGACCACCTCCGGTATCACCTCACCGGCGCGCTGGATTAAGACGCGGTCGCCCTCGCGGATGTCCTTTCGCCTGATATCGTCCTCGTTGTGCAGTGCCGCCTGCTTTATGGTTACTCCCCCTATCGATACCGGCTCAAGGACGGCATAGGGATTAAGAGTGCCCGTCCTGCCGACGCTGATTTTGATTTCGTTCAGCCGGGTAGTGCCCTGCACCGCCGGGAATTTATAGGCTACCGCCCACCTCGGCTCCCGGCCGACATCCCCCAGACTGTCCTGTAAAGCCAGCGAGTCTATTTTCACCACGATACCGTCGGCCTCGTAGGGCAGGTCTTCTCTCTTCTCCACCCATTTTTTATAAAACTCTTCTACCCGGTCAATGTCGTTACACCGGGCATTATTCGGGTTTACTTTGAAACCGAGCGATTTCAGGTATTCCATTGTTTCCCAGTGGGTCTCCGGGGTCGCTTTTCCTTCGGCATAGCCGAGAGCGTAAATATAGATATCCAGCGGGCGCCTGGCAGTGATGCGGGGGTCGAGCTGGCGCACCGAGCCGGCGGCGGCGTTTCTGGGATTGGCAAAAAGGGGCTGCCCTTCAGCCTCTCTATCCTTATTGAGCTTACGAAATCCGGCTTTGGGCAAAAATACCTCGCCCCGCACCTCGAATCTCGGCGGCGCCTCTTTCGATACCGAAAGGGGTATACTCCTGATTGTCCTAAGGTTCTGAGTTATATTTTCCCCGCGAAAGCCATCGCCCCGGGTGGCGCCGGTAACAAGCCGGCCGTCCTCATAGGTCAGGGCTACCGCCAGTCCGTCCATCTTGTGCTCGCAGGTAAAGCCGAACCGCTCGCCGTCCGTCAGCTTCAAGGTCCGGGTATACCAGGCTAAAAGCTCGTCTTTAGAGAAGACATTGCCCAGGGATAACATCGGCAGCGGGTGCTCGACAACTCCGAAGGCTTCCACCGGCTCGGCGCCGACGCGCTGGGTAGGCGAGTCCGGGGTAAGGAACTGCGGATGTTCCTCCTCCAGCCCCTTCAACTCTCTCATCAGCTCATCGTATTCGGCGTCGCTAATCTCGGGACTATCCAGCACGTGATAGCGATAGTTATGATGATTAATCTGAGCTTTAAGCTGCTCTATTCTATTTT
>CAZOUZ010000126.1:0-5569 GCA_964583115.1 uncultured Dehalococcoidales bacterium | reverse complement strand
GGACGATTCCGCGCAGTACGGCGCGGAGGGACGTGAACATTCTGCTGGAGAAACTGGGGCAACCGCATATTGACACCAGGTAGATAAGGAGACAGGGGCTGTTCTGTCCGGGGCGCGGGAAGAAACGGGTAGATTGTCCGGAATTTTCCCGTAGTTTGTTAGTGGCTGCATAGGATTTTTTTGCAATCGGGTACCGCTTTTTCGGGTCTAATAGAGTGCCCTCAGCCTTTCGCTTTATTTCAGGATATGTTTTAATGGAAAAAACTGGCGGAGGAGTTTGTCATGGCTAAGAAAATACTAATAGGTATCCTGGTTACTTTAAGCCTATTATTAACGTCCTGTTACCCGGAATTATCCGTTCAGCAATATGACAAGTTAAAAGAGGACCTTGTAGCTCTGGACGTACAGCGGGCGGAATTAGAGACGGAGGTGGAGTCACTCAAGGCGGATATAGAGGTACTTGAGCTAAAGGATAAGCTAGAGGACGCAGAAACACGCAACTATGTATTGTTTCTTGAAAAAATGATGTCCACCCAGAGCTCGGAGAGGATTTTAACCGGAGAATTTGATGTAGCGTCTCTGGTTAGCTCCAAGGATGCACTGATTAAGCTGGCGGAAGACCTGGGAGGGTCCGAGATTTCTTACTATCTTGAGTTAATGGATAGTGACAATGAAACCCAGACGGTTGCCGCTTATTACAAGACAATGGAGTACTGCTTTAAGGAAATGAAGCAGACCTTAGAGTAACCCTTTGGTTTTACGGTACTACACCGCGTTGACGGCGATACGGGACTGAAGTCCTGTATCGCTTTTTTTACCGGTTTTAACAGCGCCTCTTCCGGGTATTCTTAAAATAATAGCGGGTCAAATTGGACGGAAATCAAATATACGGGCGAGTCACAGTGTTTGCAGTATGTACCGGGCCACCGGAACCGCGCCCGAAAATCAAAATCAACACAATCGCACTTGAGACATAATTTGACCTTGATAACCATAATGCAGTCTCAAATTTCCTTCCCGCCGGGTTTACTCTGTCAGCTAAATAATAGCATTAACCCTTAATAAAGATAAACAGCGACACCATCTGGAATTCGGTGAAATGTCGCTGTTTTATCGGTTGATAGCTGTCTTGGTATTTCGCTTATTCAGTGTCTTCCCATTTACGGTTCTCAGCTCTTTTTGACCTTACGGTGAAGACTATCGAGGCAATAACAACTAGCACGATTATAACTGCGAAAATAATTATTCCGGTATAAATGACGGATGCCCTCCTTTCCCTTAGTTTTCGGGTATGGGTTCAGGCCATCCGTATTTTGTCTGGTTTAAAGTGCTTTGTGCAGAAGATACCTCTACGTAAATCGGACAAACATCAAATAACCGAAACAAATACCATATTCATAATATAACAGCAATCATTTAAGTGTCAAAGTTGGAGCCTGCCGGACGGCAGGGGACACTTTACATAAATTATTCACTCATAATGTGAATTTCCGGCAGAAGCCGTTAGTTGATTTCCACAACCTCAATCTCAAAGGTAAGGGCTTTTCCTGCCAGGGGGTGGTTGGCATCTACTGTTATCGTAGTTTCTGCAACTTCGGTAATGATAACTACGGCCGTTCTGCCATCTACCTGCTGCATTTGTAATCGCTGTCCGACCTCAGGCTCCAGGTCTTTGGGTAGTTGTGCCTGGTCGATTATCATTACCAGCTCATCGCGACGCTGTCCGTAGGCCTGGTCTGCCGGAATGTTGACTACCTTCGACTGCCCGACCTGCATACCCCTGACCGCTTCTTCAAAGCCCGGAATTAAGGTGCCTTCTCCCAGGGTGAATTCCAGCGGCTCACGCTCTGCTGATGTATCGAATATGGTCCCGTCATCCAGCTTGCCCGTGTAGTGCACCTTGACCGTATTGCCGTCTTTTGCCATTAACGAATCTTCCTTTCCGGCACATCCGTTCACAAACACTATTCCCAATAGCAGGGCTACCAGCAATATTGGGCATATTTTCTTTACCACACCTTATCCCCCATTCCCTATAAGGAGTCTCCATGCAAGTGTTCGGTATATCCTGCCGCTGGTGTTAAGGCTATTAATGATAACACAACAGCCGGACATTAAGCTAATTATGGAGACTCAAACAAAGGCGGCACAACTACGCGCCGCCTTTTATCTTTAACGGGTGCTTTTCTGTACAGGTGTGAATACTATGTCATAGTTCAGAGCAGTCCGTTGAATAAGTCCGCTATCTGATTTCCATATAATAGCCAGGCGATTACGGAAATCAGGGCCAGGACAAGCACTATGAGAAAGACAATTAACCATGCCTGGCTATTTGCCTTGTCTTTCCTTCGGACACGGGCTTCCGGTCTGACACGGGCTTCCGGTCTGGCACGGGCTTCCGGTTTGACACGGGTTTCCGGTTCCTTTTTCTGGATTTCAGGGCTCTCTAAGCGGGCTTCCCCGAATATTTTACTGGCGACATCCTTTGCCGAATCAAGCCCCGAACCTACCGCTTCCCCGTAGCTGTAGACCGGAGTAATAAAGGTAATCCTGCAATCATTACATTTATAATAGTCGAAAACGCTTTTATAGGTCAGATTTGACGACCCGCAACGGGGACACAGTGCCTCTCCTCTAGAGTGTCTCATAGCGTATAGCCTCGCCTTCAAGCCGGTTCATCATATTTCTAATCAGTTCAGGGTCTCTCCGAATACCTTTCCGTAGTCCTGGCAGGAGCGCATTCCTTCGGCTTTTTCCAGCATGGCGTCCAGCATATTCAACGACCCCAGGTTAAAAGGCTCCATTTTGAATACGTACTGCATTGTCTCCAGTATAATATTCGGGGCATTTCCGTCATGCGTATATGAGCCGAAGGCTCCGGCAAGCTTCCCCTCGACGTTGGCTTTTTTAACCAGAAAGAGGAAAGTTTTCATCGGTTCGGCCATATCTCTATGGTATGTCGGCGAGCCGAAGATATAGCCGTCGTAGCCCGCCAGGTCTTCAGCCGTCTTTATATCCGCTAACTTCCGGACGGTAACCTCGCTGCCACTGAAACGGACTCCTTCGCTGATATATTGCGCCATCTTCTCTGTGTTGCCTGACAGGCTGAAATAGGCAATAAGTATTTTTGACATCTCGCTCCCTCCTCTTGAAAATAGGGGATGAAGATTACATAATGTTAATGTGTCTTTTGTACCGGGGTAAGCGCTTAGAAAAGCGGCAGCTGGTTTGTCTTGACCAGTTTCCGTAAAGTGCTTCCGGCCGACTTATCGAAGTAAAGGTCGATTCCGACGATTTTACCGTCTCTGGTACTGTAGTAGGGGACTGAATAGATAAAAGACTTCAGCTTTTTTAGCTTGCGCTCTATATCGGTGGTAGTTGTATGCAGAGCCAGCTTTCCGTTCATATCCCTGAGCTCAGCAATCACCGGCTGCCCCCTTGTTCTCCGACAGGTTACATTTATTATACTCTAATTAATACGGCGGAAAAAATCAATTTTTACTTTAAAGTTACTAAGGTGTTGACTATTGTGATATAATCTGAACAAGCATAGAATGAAATCTATATAGGAGCCCGAGATGAAATTCCTGCTGATTGAAGACGACCATGAGATAGTGGAGACTATTAATCTGCTGCTTGAAATGAGGTGGACCGGGGCTTACCTCATTTCAACGATATCCGGTCAGAAGGGAATCGAGCTGGCCCGGACGGAGTCTCCCGATGCTGTTATCCTCGACCTCGGCTTGCCTGATATCGACGGCTTTCAGGTGCTGGAACAGATACGGGGTTTCTCCGACGTGCCGCTGCTTATCCTCACCGTGAGGGGGGAGGAGATGATGAAGGTGAGGGGACTGGAGGCAGGGGCGGACGACTACGTGACCAAGCCTTTTTCGCCCGTCGAGCTGCTGGCGCGGCTGAGGGCTATGACCCGCCGTACTCAGGTAACGGAGAAAACGAGTGATTACCATATCAAACCGTTTATCAGAGGAAGACTGAGAGTCGACTTCAGCAGCGGGGAAGTGAGCATCGAGGGTAAGCCGGTGAAGATAAACCCGAGGGAGTATGACCTGCTGCAACTGTTCGTCAACAATCCCGGGGTGGAGTTCACCAACGAATTTCTCCTTGAAAAGGTCTTCGACCAGGACGAGAACCGCGACATGGCATATCTCCAGTATCTGGTTAAAAACCTCAAGGATAAGATGGAGGTAAAGTCCGGCAATCCGACAATGATAGTGGAGATTGAGGACAGGGGTTATATGTTTGCGCCTGTCTGATAATACCCTGAAAAGCCCCTGAAACAATGAAGCGGCACCTTATAGATGGTGCCGCTTTTCCGGTATAGCCCGCCCGCTTCTTCCGGTGCCCGGACCGCTACCGAGGCAGCCTGGGAAGCAACCGCTTATTGCCGGTATTTTGCTTTTCGGGGCCTGATAGCATTATCAGCACTCCGGCCAGTCCGGTGCAGGCAGCCGGAGGTATTACCCAGATTGCGAGACTGAGTGAATCAGTGCGGCTGACAATCAGAAAGACGATAAATATGCCCAGGATAGTCCAGGAAATCATCAGACTGCCCAGGGTCCCCCTCCATCTTTTTTCCTTGAAATCTATCCGGGTCAGCACCCAGCCTAAAGAGGCGACCAGCACCGGCACTGCCAGCCCCCAGGGCTCGGCGGTGCCCAGTACGATAAACATTCCCGCAATTATAGCCGGAATGGCGAAGGCGAATATCAGCCAGCCGAATATCATGGTAGTTACTATCAGCGCGTGCATCTGTGTTACTTCACCCGTTATTTATTTCCCTTATCTATATTATAGCCTGTTATGCGCCCTTTAATCCATACCTTTCAGGCGTATAGGCTTGCTTTTTACATAAAAATAGTGTATAAAGCTATAAATGGGTATATTATGCAGAATCTACTAATCGGCATCCTGTTTATAGGACTGATGTTGATTGCCGCCGGGGTGGGAGCGTTTGCGGCAGGTAGGTCCGACTTCGGTATGATTTTCGGCATTGCCGGCGCCGCCGTCCTGGTGATATCTATAGTCTTCCTCGTCATCCTCAGAAAACGCAGAGCCGGTTAACCCGGCTGAGCCACCCGCGAAATAGATAATCTGAAAAGAAGTGGCGGCACCAGATGGTGCCGCCACTAATCGCTAATCGATGGCTTTATTCTATCTTCTTGCTGTATGAGCGCTCGTACTCAGTTTCTTCTCCCACGGAGTCTATCACTCTCTGGTATGAGTGCTCGAAAACAATTTCTATAAATATTACGGGTTTGCCGAGCCTCTTGAATCGGAGCGGACAGTGCGTCAGTCCCGGCGGAATGGAGACAATCGAGGGAGTGGTGATTGTCTGGATTTCCAGTTCGTCACCCAGTGCCAGCTCGATTTCAGCATCGAAGTCGCTTATGTTTTTCAGGTTGCTGCCGAGAAAAGCCATAACCTGGTAGGCGTTGTGTTTGTGAGGAGGGCCTTCTTCAAAGGTTTCCGTGATGTAGTGAAGAGACAAAGTGCAATCAGCTTCCATCTCGCCCTGGTGGGCGTACAGAGAGTCCCAGGCGTAGCCTTC
>CAZOUZ010000125.1:0-5582 GCA_964583115.1 uncultured Dehalococcoidales bacterium | reverse complement strand
TGTGACCTCTTGCGTGTGAAGCAAGCGCTCTAACCACTGAGCTAACCGCCCGTATGTGGATACCGATTTTTCATTTTAGACCTAAAAAGCGGATTTTGTAAAGGTGGCTTACAGTCTGGCAGTGCTTGTTTCCAGTCGCCGGTGATATCGTAGACTTGTTGCTGAGTATTGACATATGCGGGTGAGGTGTATAAATTATTCGTTAACGCATTGTGCTGCCATCGAGGACCGATAAAAGGCAGCAAGAAGGAGATAAGAGTGGCCGAGCTAAAACATTCGAATTTGATTGTTACCGATACCAAGGAGCTGCCCCCGGAGGTGGTCGCCAAAGCCAGGGAAAGGATGAAGAATACTAAAAGCACCGTCGAGGCGACCCGCCTGTTGTGGCTGGATGATGAGATGGTGGACGGGGCGACTTTCTATATGGAGTGCCTCTGGCTCTGGAGCGGGTCGGTAGAGGGTACTACCGAGGAGCCGCACCTGCATGATTTCGATGAAATTATCGGCTTTGCCGGGAGCAGCCGCGAGAACCCGAATGACCTGGGAGGAGAAATCGAGCTCTGGCTTGAGGACGAACAGCATATTCTGACCAAAAGCTGCCTTGTCTTTATCCCCGCCGGACTGAAACACTGCCCCCTGATATTCAGGCGGATTGATTCGCCCATTTTCTTTTTCACAATCGGCAACAAAAGTACGTACGGCAGGGAGTCCAAAGAAGAGTAAGCGCCTGGAGCCTGTCAGACGCTCAGGGTGGAGAGGTGTTTTATCCTTTTCAGCATATTGGGGTGAGTGGTGAATAGCTCCATCATTTTATCGGAGGTGCTGAGCCGCAACTCTTTCTGGCGGAGGTCCATAAGCTCGCCGTAATCAATTGTGCCGCTCATATCCTGGTCGACCTGGGACAGCTCTTTCACCTCGTACCAGGAGCGGGAGGGGTCGTTTAAGAAAAATGCCCTTACTCCCTCGACCTGCTTCATTTCCTCTTTGCCTCTGAAGCGGGCGTTTCCGTATACCAGCTTGTACAGGGCGGTAGCCAGGTGGTGAGGTTCGTTTCCCAGATTAATGCTGCCGAGGTCGGCGTAGTATTCCCGTATCCTCGAGCCGTAGAGGACCAGCAGGTTGGTAATGAAGTAGAGCAGGAAAGCGCCGAGCCCGATTAAGGCGGCGTAGCTGCCTCCCTGCCGGCGGCCGCCGAAAGCTCCTCCCCACATCGTGGTGAAGGCAATCCAGTACATTATCATCGGTATCGCCGAAATCAGGGTGATGATTGCCATATCACGGTGCTGGATGTGCGCCATTTCGTGCCCGAGGACAGCCCTCAGTTCTTCCCGGCTCAGGAGCTTGAGGATGCCCTGGGTGACGCAGATTCTGCCGTCGCGTTTTGTCCGCCCGAAGGCGAAGGCGTTGGGTATATTTAGCTGCGAGATGCCTACCCTTGGCTTGGGCAGGTTGGCTTGCTCGGCAAGTTCGGCTACCATTCTATGCAGTTCCGGGGCTTCCTTTTCCGAGACCCACTTCACCTTCATTGTCCAGCCGACTATCGAAGGCCCGATGAGGTACTGGAAGCCGAGGAATACGAAAGCCAGGACTATATAGGACGTGGCGCCGCCGGCTCCCATCCAGGTGCCGATGCCGGTGATTACGCCGTAAAGGATGCCGAAGAGAAGGGCAACAAGCAAGAACATTCTGGTCTGAAGCCACATTTTTCCCTCTTTTAATGATTTTATTTCTATTCTAATAATACATTAGAGGGTCGGAACGGGCAACAAAGGGCTGTTTGTTTTAATATTGGAGATTAGCTGTGGTAGAATGTAGGTAAGCGGCGGGATTGCCCTCATGCGGTTGGAACGCCCCCGGATTCAAACACAAATTTACAGAGGTTGAGAGGTATTATGGCTAAACGCAAGAAAGCAAAAACTATCGGCGAGCTTAAAGCCTCGGGTTATTGCCCGGTCTCGGTCAGAGAGGAAATGAGGCGTAACCTGATAGCGATGATAAAGAAAAAAAAGGCAATCTTTCCCGGGATAATCGGTTTTGATGATACGGTCATTCCCCATATTATTAACGCCGTAATCTCGGGACAGGATATAATCTTTCTCGGCGAGCGCGGGCAGGCGAAGTCGAGGATTATGAGGTCAATGGTCAGCCTGCTCGATAAAGAGATACCGGTAATCAAGGGCTGTGAGATAAACGATAATCCCTTTGCCCCGATATGCCGGTCATGCCGGGAAAAGCTGGCTGAAGAGGGAGACGCTGCCGAAATTACCTGGCTGCCGCGGGATGAGCGCTACGGTGAGAAACTGGCGACGCCGGATATCGCCATAAATGACTTAATCGGCGATGTCGACCCGATTAAGGTTGCCGAGGGAAGGTACCTTTCCGATGAACTAACCATCCACTATGGGCTGATACCCAGGGCAAACCGGGGGATATTCTGTATTAACGAGCTGCCCGACCTGCCGGAAAGGTTGCAGGTAGGCCTTTTCAACCTTATGGAAGAGGGGGACGTGCAGATAAGGGGGTATCGTATCAGGCTTCCCCTTGACGTATTGCTTGTCGCCAGCGCCAACCCGGAAGACTACACCAACCGCGGCAGGATTATTACCCCGCTCAAGGACAGGTACGGTGCGCAGGTAAGGACTCACTACCCCACCACTCTCGAGGATGAAATATCTATCGTTGAGATGGAAC
Organism: uncultured Dehalococcoidales bacterium; assembly: GCA_964583115.1. Classification (GTDB taxonomy): domain Bacteria; phylum Chloroflexota; class Dehalococcoidia; order Dehalococcoidales; family UBA2162; genus CAYVOV01. The sequence goes on along the minus strand of CAZOUZ010000125.1, from coordinate 2,891 downwards.
GGCGGCAGTTCAGCAGTGATGAATTCGACTATTATGTGCCTCAGTATATGAAGGAGATTATAGCCGAGGTAACGCATCTTGCCAGGCAGAGTCCGGATATCAACCAGCGCTCCGGAGTGAGTGTCAGGACGTCGATTGCCAATTATGAGACGATACTCAGTAACGCCATCAGGAGGGCGGTAACGCTTGGCGAAAAACTGGCGGTGCCCCGTATCAGCGACCTCCCCTATATTCAGTCGTCCACCGGCGGCAAGATAGAGCTTGAGAGCTTCGAGGAGACAAAGGAAGACAAGGTCATCAATGACCTGATAAAGAAGGCGGTCCTTAATGTCTTCAACAACTACTATGGTGTGTCAGAGTTCGAGGATATCATTGCCCAGTTCAGCGGCGGTTTCAGCGTCGAGGCCTCGGACTCGAAGAGCGCCAAGTCCTATATGCGCGTCGCCAAGGAAATGTTTGGCCTGACGGACATGATAAACAGAGTAATTGATTCGGAAAGGCCTGAAGATATGGCTGCCGCTATGGAGTTTGTTCTCGAAGGACTTCACCTGAATAAGAGACTGAACAAGATCAGGAGCAACGGCAAAACGGTGTACAGGAATTAGTATGAGGACATTTCGTTACTCGGAGTGGGACGGAAGCCAGGACGTATTCGATATGAATCCGGACAAGCTTATGGACGAGCTTGAGCAGCGTCTGATGTCTTATGGCGACCTCAACTACGCCCTGCGCCTTATGCAGCGCGGAGGCCTCAGGGACGGCCAGGGGAGACGGCTGCCCAGCATGCAGGAACTGCTCCAGCGGTTGCGCCAGCAGAGACAGGAGCAGCTCGATAAGTTTAACCTTGGTTCGGTTATTGATGAGATTCGCCAGAGGCTGGAAAACATACTGAAGACGGAACGGGAAGGTATCCAGGAGAAGCTTGACGAGGCGAAGCAAAAAGCCGGAGAAAGCGCCGGAGAGCTTGACCCCGGGGTACAGAAGCGGCTGCTGAAGAATGTCGAGGACAGGGCGGCGCAGAACCTGGCGAAGCTCGATGCGCTGCCGCCGGATGCCGCCGGACAGATAAAAGAACTGACCGATTATGATTTCATGGACGAGGATGCCAGGAACCAGTTTAAAGAGCTGATGGATATGCTGAAAAAGCAGGCTATGGAATCTTACGGCAGGGATATGATGCAGAAACTCAAGGATATGGACCCTAATGCCCTTGCCGGTATGAGGCACATGGTCGAAGCCTTAAACCAGATGATGGAGCAGCGGATGAGGGGAGAAGAGCCTGACTTCGATAAATTTATGGAGGAGTTTGGCGATTACTTCGGACCTGAGCCGCCCCGTAACCTCGATGAACTTATCGAGCGGATGCAGAACCAGATAGCCCAGGCGCAATCTCTGCTGGACAGTCTTTCACCTGAGGACAGGCAGGAGCTTCAGGACTTGATGCAGTCGATGCTTGATGAGGCCACTCAGTACGAGCTCGCCAAGCTGACCGCAAATCTCGATGCTCTCTACCCCGGCGAAAAGTTGCGGAGACAGTACCCGTTCTCCGGCGAGGAGTCTCTCTCTTACAACGAAGCCCTGAAGCTGATGGAAATGCTTCAGAAAATGGATAAGCTGGAGACACAGCTCAGGGACTCCCAGTTCAGCCGTTCCCTGGATGGCGTGAATGATGAGCTGCTCAAGGACCTGCTGGGAGAAGAGGCGGCTGAAGACCTGGAGAGGCTGCGCAATATAACCAGGGTGCTGGAAGAAGCCGGTTACATTCGTATGAAGAACGGCAGGTATGAGCTGACCCCCCGCGGTATGCGGAAAATCGGCCAGAAAGCTCTCGAAGACATATTCGCCCAGCTCAGAAAAGACCGTATCGGCGGACACAACCTGAGCGTGAAGGGCGGTGGCGGCGAGAGGATAGAGGAAACAAAGAAGTATGAGTTCGGTGATGAATTCCAGGTTCACCTCCAGAAGACAATTATGAACTCCATTTTCCGGGAGCCGGGAAAACCGCCAATGAAGCTGAAGCCTGAAGATTTTGAAGTATTCAGAACGGAAGAGTTGACGCGGACGGCAACCGTCTTATTGCTGGATATGAGCCTGTCGATGCCGATGCGCGGCAACTTCGAAGCGGCTAAGCGGGTGACCCTCGCCCTTGACGGTCTCATCAGGAGCCAGTACCCGAAAGACAGCCTGCATATAGTGGGTTTCTCAAGCTATGCCCGGGAGATAAAAAAAGAAGACGTGACCTATATGAGCTGGGACGACTTCGACCCCTATACCAATATGCAGCACGGTCTGAGTGTGGCAAGAAAATTGCTGGATAAAGAGAGAAGCACCAACAAGCAGATAATTCTGATATCAGATGGTGAGCCTACGGCGCACTTCGAGGGCGGGCACCTCCACTTCCAGTATCCGCCCACTCTCCGCACTATCCAGTTGACGCTGAGGGAAGTGAGGAGATGCACCCAGAAGGGTATAGTCATAAATACCTTTATGCTGGACAGCGGCAGGTTTCTCAGTGCCTTCGTTACCCAGATGGCGCGCCTGAATAAGGGGCGTGTCTTCTTCACCAGCGCCGATAACCTCGGGCAGTACCTGCTGGTGGACTACCTCACCAATAAAAAGAAAAGACTCTAGTATTATATCTATACCCACCCACCGCCCCTTAAGTTTATCTATTCCCGCCCTCCGCCCTTAAGGTACTTAGAGAGTGGGGCAAAGCCCCCTCTCTAAAACTCTCCCCCATTAATTCAGTAATGATGAAATATCACAATCACTCATTTTGTGACATGTATTTCGAACGAAAAGATTTTTTCATACCTACATTCATGTAGATATCCCCATGTTCGTGCATAGGCTGAATATGATAAAATACATCCGAAATTGGTTTCCAAAGT
>CAZOUZ010000124.1:0-5597 GCA_964583115.1 uncultured Dehalococcoidales bacterium | reverse complement strand
AGAGGGGCGAAGCCCCTCTTCAGAAAACTCCCTCCCCCTTCCCCTTGATAAGGGGAAGGGGGATACAGGGGGATAGGGTCTTATAAATATTAAATAATCAGACCGGTGAAAGGACAAATATGATACTGCATACCGCTTCCGAAGTAATAAGCCTGGCACGAAAGCTTGAAAACGAATCGGCGGAATTTTATAAAGAGCTATCAGGAAAATACGGCAAAGATGAGGCTGCTCTTCTCTCTTTCACCGGGGAGAACATAAAAAATGTATCGCAGGTTGAAAGAGCTTACTACGGGAGCATATCGGACGCCATCGAAGGCGGATTCGCCTTCGATATAGAAGCGGATAATTATGCCTTCGAGACCGGTCTGGCAGACAACGCAAGCTACCCCGAAGCAGTGGACAAAGCCATTAAAATAGAAAAGCTAATCACCGGGTTCTACTCCGACGCCGCCGGACAATCACAGTCCCTTATGGCGGACGTGCAAAGGGTCTTCAAACTGCTGGCGCGTAAAAGGGCTGAACGCATAGATAAGCTCGGGCTACTGCTCAGGTCTGCTCAGGCGGACTCTGGATAAGCTCGAAGATAACGCCGCCGGTCTTATCGGTATCCAGATAGGCAAAGCCGCTGCCGTCCGGATGGCTAAAACCCTGAGTTATCTGAAAGCCCGCCTCCTCGGCATTCTCCCTGCTTTTACCGAGGTCTTTTACTTCAAAGCCGATGTGGTTCAGTCCCTCACCGTGTTTCTTGAGAAAGTCCTCATGAATTGTTTTTCCGTCCACCAGCTCGATAAGCTCAATCTCAATCGGTCCGAGGTGAAAAAAAGCCCTTTTCCCGCGATAGCCGGCAGGTTTTCCGTAGTAGGTGGCATCGGAATAGTCCACGTATTTAATCTCATAAGGCCCGAAACCGAACGCTTTTTCGTAAAACTCTATCGTCTCATCTATGTTCCTGACAACGATACCTATCTGGCAGAAACCGGACGGCTCCAGTATTTTCTTTTCCTCTTCAGGCGTCTGCTGACTCATATATCCGCTCCTTTTCACTTAATCACTTAACATAATAGCTCAGGAATTCCGGGAAAGTCCGTAGCGTTCCGGGTGCGACTTAATATCTTTCTCGAAGATATTGATTATAGCTTCCGGGGAACCGTATTCCGGCTTCCAGCCCCATTCTTCCCTGGCGTAGCTGTCATCGAACCTCTTGAGGGTCCTGAAATCATTTCCTATCTCCTGCAAAGATGAATCGGGATGATAGGTAACACTGGAACCGGGGTAACGCTTCTTGAGAATGGATTCCAGTTCTCTCGCCGAAACAAACTCCGGAATCCCGGCAACATTATAGTTCATCATTTTTATACTTTCTTGCGGCGCCTGCAACACCATGTCCGCCGCCCTGGCGGCATCTTTTACGTATATCATTGAAATCGCCGTCTCCGGGTTGGCATAGATACACTCATTGGGTGTCCCGAGTATGGTGTCTTCAATCATCGCCGGCGCCCAGTGGCCCGGCGTCCTTACATTCGGGCCTATCATTTGAGCGTAACGGATTGAACGGAAGTCCAGCCCGAATTTCTTGTTATAGAACCGTCCCAGCCCTTCGCAGTAGAGCTTGCCGCAGCCGTAGAATGTGACCGGCCTCTGGATGCTGGTATCGGTAAGGACTTCGTCAAGCAGCAGTCCGTAGGTGCCGAATGTGCTGGTAAACATCATTTTCTCTACGCCGAGCAGCCTGGCTGCCTCGAGAACGTTGTAGGTCCCGACGACATTGGTCTGAAACGAGCCCCAGGGGTTAACCTCGGAGACATTCGTCAGCATCGAACCGAGGTGATAGATTTCCTTTACATTATTATCTTTGACGGCATCGAACACCTGCGAATAGTTGCCCAGGTCTCCCTGGACTATCTTCACCTCGCCTTCGATATCGGCTATGCGGTGATGGTTTATGGCGATGTCGAACAGCGCCACCTTCTCTCCCCGCTCAACGAGTATCCGGGCAAGCTCGGCACCGATATAGCCGGTCCCACCGGTAATCAGCCTGGTCATATTTCCTCACTCCGGTTATTTATCTTTGTTTCTATACAGCGCCTTGAGCCGCCTGATAAATTCCCGGTCTCTTTTCTCGATAGTCTCCCCGAACTTGTCCGGGTCGATAAACCAGGGCTTGCCCTCGGCGTAGCGCTGCCTTATCATATCAACAAGCTCCTTGCTGATTCCCCAGCTTTCGTCCGCCTCCTTAGCGGCAAAACCGTCCAGGACGTCTTCGGGCCATTTCCAGATACCGGCTACATCATAGTGCATCATCGAACCTTCATAAGGCATACGGAACCCGCAGGTGGATATTATGCCAAGCTCGATGTCCTCGGCGGTAGCCACGCCCTCCGCCCAGAGGACATTTGCCTCGTGGCGCATTGCGTCCTGCAAACGGTTGATAATATGCCCGGTACGTTCCTTGAGCACCCTGACGGGCACTTTGCCGATTGCCCTCATCAGAGCACAGGAAATATCGAACGTCTCGCCCGATGTGCCCGGTCCTCCGCAGACCTCGACACCCGGCACGATATGCGGCGGAGCAAAATAATGGGTGATTACTATCCTGTCCTGCTGCTTAACATCCGAGCCGAAATCACTCAGCACCAGCCATGAGGTATTGCTGGCGATTATGGTATGAGCAGGGCACAACTCATCGAGCCTGTTAAACAGCTTCCTTTTATCGTCCGACCTCTCGACAATAGCCTCGGTAATAAAATTGCTGTTTTTAGCCACCTCCTCCAAATCGGTGGTAGTGGTTATCAGGCTGGTGGCGTCATCCATTTGCTGGCGGGTTATCAGTCCTTCATCGAGGAAAAGCGCCAGAGCCGACTCGATATTTTTCTCCGACTGCTTTAAAATTTCTTCGCTGACATCGCAAATCAGGGTAGGGTATCCGTTTAAAGTGAAGTTAATGGCAATACCGTGCCCCATTGTCCCGGCGCCGACAACAGCCACTTTTTTAATGTCTTCAAGCTTCATATCTTCCTCCTTCAAGAACCCCAATCAGAGCGTTCCGTCAGTTTTACAGGGTCACTCACCCGGTTGCACACAGCCACCTCGCCGGATATTGTCTGTCACATCAGAGGGCTGCCGCAGAGTGATATTAGCACTAACCTGAGTATTCCTTCAACACCCTGCATACTGCCGGCACTACCTCAAATTAAGCTGCGGTGCAAAATATTCACCGGGCCGGCCCACAGTCCGCAGCGGATAGCCCGTGATTTCTGATGTACAGTAATCGGTTATTTCACAATAATTGACACCTCCACCGCATTTTGATACGATTTTGACATAAATATAATAGCTTCCGTTAAAAAAAATAACCGAAAGGAAAATTGGCATGTTGGAAAAAAGTAACTTCCTCTCCATCGGGGGTAAAGATGATATCTGGCAAAGGTATTGCGGTTTCTTAGACCTTTCCATAAAGGAATTCATGGAAATACAGGAGCACCTTCTTTTAGAAGAGATAGAACTTGTTGCCGATACCGAACTGAGCAAGAAGATAATTAAACAAAATACACCGAAGAACGTAGAGGAATTCCGCCGTCTCGTACCACTGACCACATACGAGGACTACGCCGAGCACCTGAACAAGAAGGATGAGAATGCCTTATCGGCTAAACCTTACGTCTGGGCTCACACTTCCGGAAGAGGCGGGGCTCCCAAGTGGGTCCCCTATACTCAGAGAGCATTTGAACGATTAGGTATCTCAAGCATCGCGGTGCTTATCCTGTCCACTGCCTCCCAGAGAGGTGAAGTGAACATTGGCAAGGGAACCAAGCTGATGCAGAATCTGCCATCCGAACCCTACTACTCAGGAATTGGCGCCCGGGCTATGCTTCAGCAGCTGGAACTGGAGATAATACCCCCTATCGATGCCTCCAGCACGGAGACTTTTCAGGAAAGAATCCAGAGCGGCTTCAAAATAGCGCTGAAATCCGGCGTAGACGTGTTAGGCTCCTTGACGGCAGTCCTGGTGAAAATGGGCGAACGGTTCACGAATGGCGGGGGTGGAATGAAAATTTCCTGGAGAATGCTGCACCCTCAAATCATATTACGCCTGATCCGGGCTTATATCATAAGTAAAAAGGAAAACAGACCATTACTGCCTAAAGACCTGTGGCCCCTTAAGGGCTTAATTTGCTACGGTATGGACACCGGAATATACAAAGACCAGCTAATCTACTACTGGGGAAAAGAGCCACTGGAGCTTTATGGCGGAACAGAAATGGGACTGATTGCCATTCAGTCCTGGACCAAGAAAGGCATGACATTTCTGCCATTTTCCTGCTTCCTGGAGTTCATCCCTGAGGAGCACTGGCTTAAAAGCCGGGAGGATAAGAATTACAAGCCCCCTACCGTGCTCTTAGACGAGGTCAAAGAGGGAGAGCGCTATGAATTGGTAATTACTAATCTCTATGGCATGCCCCTGTTGAGATACAGAATGGGAGACCTTATCAAGATTGTCGCTTTAAAGGATGATGAATCCGGAATCGAGCTTCCCCAGATGGTCTTTGACAGCCGGGCTGACGACATTATCGATATTGCCGGTTTCACCAGGTTAGACGAAAGAACAATCTGGCAGAGCATCGTAAATACCGGTATAAAACACGAAGACTGGACAATTCGGAAAGAATATGAGCAGGACAAGCCTGTCCTTCACCTTTATGTAGAGGTGACCGAAGATATAGATAAAAAGAAAGTAGAGCGTCTCGTTTCTGAACAGCTTATTGCCAGCAACACGGACTTCAAGAACTTAAAAGAGATGCTTGGTATTCAGCCGTTGAAAGTTACTCTTTTAGGTGAAGGCACCTTCCAGTGTTTCTATGAGGCAAAGCAGAAAAGCGGGGCTGACCTGTCACACCTGAAGCCTCCTCATATGAATGCCTCCGAACAAGTTATTGAGGAGCTTCTTAACTGTAACCAGAGCAGGGAATAAGGCACATTATAATGATATCCTATTTAGCGCCACCGCTGATTCAGTCTATTTTTAGTCTGGTATTAATACCTATCGTCTTAATAAAACACGCTAAAAGTGCAACCCATCGTCTGTTTTCATTTTATCTTTTACTGATGACGCTGTATGGCATACTGATATATGCCATGCGTTCTCGCCCCACTCTTGAGCAAGCCTTTCTCTGGGAAAAAGGGGTAATCGCAGTAGTCCCTTTAATGGCGGTCGTCTTTTATCATTTTACCGTCCACTTCACTCAGATTAACATTAAGAAATGGATTATACCCTCCGGGTACGCCATCTGTACCGCTCTAATCCTGATATCCAGAACTGACCTGATAATCAGCGGGATGCAGATAAAAGCGTACGGATACGCTCCTATCAGCGAACCACTATTCTACCCGCTGACACTGTTTGCATTTGTGGTAATGATAATGGCGCTGCTCAACCTGATAACTTATGCCAGAGGGTCACCACTATCCGAACAGAGAAACAGGGGTGCTTACATCGTTGTCGGAATCTTTCTTTCTCTTTTTGGCGGTCTTCTTGATTTGCTTCCCTTAATGGGTTTACCTCTTTACCCGGGAGCTATCATAGGCAACATAATATTTTG
>CAZOUZ010000123.1:0-5618 GCA_964583115.1 uncultured Dehalococcoidales bacterium | reverse complement strand
TTTCCCGGTCTTCCTCGTAGGTGAGCAGAATCTCGGAGAAGCTCTTTATCGAGGTAAGTGGCGTCCTGAGCTCGTGGGATACCGTGGAGAGGAAGCTGTCTTTGAGCTGGTCCAGCTCCTTGAGTTTCTGGTAAGCGATTCTGAGTTCTTCCATCTTCTGCTTGAGCGCCTCTTCCGCCCGCTTGCGCTCGGTGATATCAATGGTCATGGAGATTAAACAGGGGTCGTTGCCGATATCGATTAACTCGCTGGAGAACAGCCAGATGCGTATCTCACCTGACTTGATACGGAACTCAAATTCCTCATTGTGAACCCTGCCCTCTTCTTTGAGTATCTTTAGCATCTTTTCGCGGTCTTTAGCCTTGGCCCAGAGCCCAATCTCGTTGGCCCCGTGGTTAATAACCTCCTCACGGGCATAGCCGGTAGTAGTGAGGAAATTATCGTTGACTTCTATGAATAAGCCGTCCCTGAGCCGGGTGATGGCGATGGCATCGGGGCTGGCCCGGAACGCCTTGGAGAACTTCTCTTCCGACTCCCGCAGCGCCCCCAGCATCTCCTTGCGCCTGGTGATATCACGGGCGATGGTAATGTGGCCAAAGACCTTGCCCGAGGTGTCCGCCAGGGCGCTGGTGCTGAGTTCGGCGGGGAACTCGGTTCCGTCTGCCCTGACCAGGGTGTATTCCACGCCGCGGATGTTGCCCTGTTTTACCGCCTTGCCCATGTTCTTAATCATCTTTTTATGCTCCGCCGGGGCGGCCAGTTCCAGGGCGTTTTTGCTTAACATCTCATACTGGGAGTCAAAGCCGTGCATCCTGACGGCGCTTTCGTTTACTTTGAGGATGGCGCCGTCCAGCCTGGCCACCACAATGCCATCGGTGACCGAATCAAACATGCTTTCCAGTTTTTCTTCGCTCTCCCGCAGCGCCTCCTGCATGCGTTTGCTGTCGGTGATATCGAGCATGTTGAGCAGGAAATAGGACTGCTTGCCCTGGCTATTTACCCCGGTGGAGGTCAGCGCTACCCAGAAGCGTTCCCCGTTCTTCTTCTGGAAAATCCGTTCGCCTCTCTTGCCGCCCATAGCCATGGCTTTCTTGAGGGCGGCCCCGATTTCCTCCCTGCTTTCTTCGGGCCACCAGGGGTGGGGGGTTTTAACCCCGAGAATCTCGGCCAGGTTAAAGCCGGTTAGCTTTTCGAAGGCGGGATTTACGTACCTTACCGAGGCGTCCGGGTCTAGGACGAGGACGGGGTTGGGTGAGTTCTGCATAAGGGTGGAGCTGAACCTCTGGCTTTCCTGTAGTTCTTCTTCTATCCGTTTACGCTCGGTAATATCCAGAGAATACTCTATCATCTGGGTGACCTTGCCTTTGGCATCGAAAATGGGGTAGCCGTGAACTTCTATGTTTTTGACCCCGCCGTTGCCGTCATGGAAGGTGTGCTCCATCACCACCGCTTTCTTGGTCTTCTTGACCTCTTCCAGCGGGCAAAGATGCTCTTTGCCGTCGCAGGGCCGTTTTCTTTTGTAGATGAGGCCGTAACAGGTGGTGGCATCGGTCAGGCCTTCCTCTTTAGCCGCCTGGTTGCTCATCTTTACCGTGTAGTCAGCGGTATCCAGAACATAGAAGGGGTGGCTGAGGGAATTTAATATGGTATTGAGGAATTCGTTCTGCTTCCGGATTTGCTCTTCCGCCCCCTTGCGGTCGGTGATATTGCGGGTGATTTCCAGGCAGTGAACAATCTTCCCTTTAGCATCTTTGATGGGGCTGGCCGTATTTTCCCAGTAGGCAATCTCCCCCGAGGGGTCTATTATCTTCCTTTCCGAGGTGTGTGACCTGCCGTCCTTGAACGCCTTTTTTATCGGGCAATTATCGCATACCTTTTCTCTGCCTTCGTAGACGCGGTAGCATTTCTCGCCGACGCGGTCACCATAAAGTTTCCTTACCGGCTCATTCTGATAGATAAGATTAAAGTCTTTATCCAGTATATTGAGGCCGTCTTCCATGGAATCTATCAGTGATTGCAGTTTGTTCTTTTCTGCCTGGAGCTCCTCCTCCGCCTGCTTGCGACCGGTGATATCGCGGCACACGCAGAAGCTAAGCCTCTGCCCGCCGAACACTACCCCGTTGGCGCTTATTTCGACATCGATTTTTGAGCCGTCCTTGCGCTGGTGATATGTTTCCAGGTGGAAACCGTTTTCGTCAATCTTCTTTGACATCTCCAGCAGCTGCTCGCGCGACCACTGGGTATCCCAGTCCCAGGCGTGGAGCTCCTGGACTTCTTCGGGGGTATAGCCGAGCATTTCGGCGAATTTCGGGTTTGCCTCGTAAACCTTGGCACCCTCATCGAGGACGACTATCCCGTCCAGGGACTGGTCGATGAGGACGCGCCGGCGGGCGGCTTCGTCAACCAGCGTCTGCTCCACCTGTTTGCGTTCGGTGATGTCCTTGGTTATCTCAATGCAGGAAACAATGTTTCCCTGGGCGTCTCTGATGGGACTGGCCGTATTTTCCCAAAAAGTTACCCTGCCTGAGGGCTCTACGCGGGTCCTTTCTGCGGTGTGTATCTGGCCGTCTTGGAACGCTTCGGCTACCAGGCAGCCTTCACATATATCGTCCTTGAATGCGTAGGCGCGGTAGCATTTTTTACCCCGGTTATCGCCGACGGCTGCCTTTGAGGGCTCATTTTGATAAATAATATTATAGTCTTTGTCCTGGATGCTCAGGCCGATTCCTATGGAGTCTATTACCGATTCCAGTTTGTTCTTTTCTGCCTGGAGGTCCTCTTCCATCTGTTTGCGTTCGGTGATATCGGTGTAGATGACATAGCCTCCCACCGCCTTTTCCCCCAGCTGAATGGGGTAGGTCAGCAGGGAAACGTCTACCAGGCTGCCGTCCTTGCGCCTTCTTACCGTGTCTCTGCGGTTTATTTTCTTTTTGAGAATAGCCTTGCCCAGCGCCGAGGCTTCCTCGACACGGTCCGGGGGTACAATAACCTCGGCAATAGCCTTGCCGCCGACTTCTTCCATGGCGTAGCCATAGAGCGTTTCGAAGCCGTGATTGGTCCTGACAATCCGGTTCTGGTCATCGAGCAAAACGATGGCCTCCGGGGAATTATCGAAGAGCTGCTGGAAGTATACCGTCTGGAGCTTGAGCGATGCTTCCGCCTGCTCCCGCTCGGCGATTTCTTTGTTGAGGCTTTCAATGGAGGTGGTGGAGCTGTTTAATTGCTCGGTCATCCGGTCAAAGGCGCGGGAAAGCTGGCCTATTTCGTCCTTTACCCTGGTGCCCACCCGGTAACTGAGGTCGCCCTTGCCGATTACCTCTATGCCTTCACGCAGAGCCCGAAGCGGCTTTATAATTGACCTTGATATCAGGAAGGCGGCGGCAATGGCTAAAAGAGTAACCAGACCGGCGGCAAGCAGGAGAATTTGGATACCGGAAGTATAGGCTGCACGGGCGGATTCCCGGGCAGCCGCCAGTTCTGCCATACGGACGGCTTTGTACTCTTCAACCTGTTCAATCATAACCGGGAAGAGCGGGTATACCACTTCTTCCAGTAATATGTCGGAGATGCCTATGTCCATTTCTTCTAGGTTAATAAGGCCAATGGCCGAGGAGGCAAAGGCATCCACCCCCTCCAGCAGTACCTCCGCTTCATGTTGCGCTTCGGGGCCCAGGCGTGTTTCATTTTCCAGATATTCCTTCTCCACGGCTCTGAGCTGTTCCGTGGCCGAGAGTATAGCCTGTTTATCTTCCTCATTGCCGGTATTAATATAAGCCACAAGCTCATAGGCTATCTGGTTGGATAATATTTCCATCTCGGACATTGCAACCACGCTGGGAACAATGTCATCGCTGACCATTTCGAACTCACTTTCTATCCGATTGTAGGTGTTCTGGGCGAAAAAGACGGTGACCCATATCAGCATAACCACGAATAGGAATCCCAGGCTTAACTTGGTTACCACTTTCATGTTCGTCCCCTCCGGTTCTTATCTAGTGGTGAATCGGGGTCCCAGGAGAAAGGAGCATGCCTGCCAGGACCAATCATTTATCCCAGCAGTTCCCTGACCTTGTCTAAAACCCCCATGGGGCTGAAGGGCTTGGTCATGAACTCGTCGGCGCCGGCCCCCATGCCCTGCTCCCGGTCTGCCTCCTGGCCTTTGGCGGTGAGCATGATGACATGAATATCACGCAGGCTGGAATCTTTTTTTATTTCCTGGCAGACTTCATAGCCGTTTTTCTTGGGCATCATCACGTCCAGAAAGACCAGGTTGGGTTTTAGCTGGCGAATCTTGGCCAACCCGTCTTCGCCGTTTTCCGCCGATGAGACTTCGTAGCCTTCTTTGCTCAAGACGAAGGTAAGGGACCTGATGACATGAGGTTCGTCGTCCACTATCAGTATTTTCTTGCCGTTACCATTTTCTTTATCATTGACCATGGCCGATTACCCCTTCTTATTTTTTGCCGTTGCCGGCAGTAGTTCTAAAAGCGCAGATAAATGCCAGCAGGCACATTATATGCTATTTTGTGCCATAAGTCAATACAATTATGCACGAAAAGTATTGACAAAAGGCAACTTTGATGCCATAATGGTGTCAAGATGAGCACCGCCAGTGAAGAATTATCTAAAGAGAGCCTGGAGGAAGTCCTGGTCAGAATCGGCCTTATTGACGCCGAGCAGATGCAGGAAATAGCCCAGACTGCCGGCCAGGGGGAAAAGAAGCTTGAGGAAGTCCTGGTGGAAGATGGCCTTATCTCTCCCCACGACCTGATGAGAGCCCTCAGTATTCAACTAAAAGTGCCGCTGATTGACCTCAAGCGGCATACCATCAGTCCCGAGATTCTGAAACTGGTCCCAGAGGAGCTAGCCCGGAAGTATAACGTGCTGCCGCTGGATGTTATCGGCAAGTCCCTGGCCCTGGTGATGGCCGATGCCATGGATGTGGGCACTATCGGCGATATTGCCGCCGTGACCAGGATGCGGATTGAGCCTATGATGGGCTTCCCCGATGAAATCAGCGAGGCTATAGACCGGAACTACGGCAGCGGGGGCGGGCCGGGGGAAGAGATTACGGTGCTGGAGGCTCCGGATGAGGGAGAGGCGGAGTTAGAGGCGGAGCAGCTCCTTTCCGAGGAGGCCCAGGTGCCGGCCATACGCACCCTTAACCGGCTTATCCTCCAGGCGATAAGGAGCCGGGCTTCCGATATTCACATCACGCCCCAGAAAGATAAGCTCTACATCCGCTACCGCATCGACGGGGTGCTGATGGATAAGACGACCCTGAACATGCAAATTCACGATGCCCTCCTCTCCCGGCTGAAGATTATGTCCAACATGAATATCGCCGAGAGAAGGCGGCCCCAGGACGGCCAGTACACGGTTAGCGTGGACGGCAAGAATATCGATATACGCGTCGCCTGCGCCAGTACCGTTTACGGCGAAATGGCGGTGCTGCGTATCCTGCGCAAATCGGCCTCCCTGCTGGAGCTGATCGACCTGGGCTTTTTCCCCGATACCATGAAAAGATACCAGAAGCTGCTTAAGCTTCCCTTCGGCATGATACTGCTGGGGGGGCCTACCGGCTCCGGTAAAACGACCACCCTCTACGCTTCCCTTAA
>CAZOUZ010000122.1:0-5619 GCA_964583115.1 uncultured Dehalococcoidales bacterium | reverse complement strand
ACCCACGACCTCAGCCTCCGCAGGGCTGCGCTCTATCCAGCTGAGCTACAAGCGCTTTTCTTAAATAATAAGTTAGAAGTAGCTTTATTTTTCATAGTGGTGCCGAAGGAGAGATTTGAACTCTCACGTCCGCAAGGGACACTACGCCCTGAACGTAGCGCGTCTGCCATTCCGCCACTTCGGCATAAGAGGTATATAAACTCTAGCTTATATCGAAATATTCGTCAACTGCTGCCGGTAATCGTTTTGGAATCTTTCCCCCTCTAACCTTTTCCCTTAACAGGGAGAGGGAGGAAACTTCAAAAGTGGCTTGTACTTCCTCCGTAATCTTTCTTTTTTATCTATTCCCGCCCGCTACCCTTAAGGGAGTTTAAGAGGGGGCGAAGCCCCCTCTTAAACTCCCTCTCGACCGTATTTGAGGAGGTTCCTTCTTAAATACCCCGTTTTATTCCTCGCTTCTTCAGAAAAAGGGTGGGTTTTCCAGTGAAGTGGCGAGGTCGGGAAAGAATTCGGCAACGGCTTAACGCTTTAATAAATCATTTAATTGACTGGCATCAGGTACACCATTTACAATATATCCTGTAATTACCGGAATAAAAGAGAGGTGAAGTATTGTACCAGAAGGCTGTGCTGGATAACGGGCTGAGGATTGTTACTTCTACAATGCCCCATACCCGCTCGGTATCTATCTGCTTTTTTATCGGTGTCGGCTCCAGGTATGAGAACGATACACAGGCCGGCATCTCGCATTTTATCGAGCACCTGCTTTTTAAGGGGACACCGAAGCGGGCGACGTCCAAAGATATCTCGGAGGCGATAGAGGGTGTTGGCGGAATGCTAAACGGCGGCACCGATAAGGAATTGACTCTTTACTGGGTAAAAGTGGCGCAGCCTCACTTTTCTCTGGCGTTAGACGTGCTGGTGGATATGCTGCTTAATTCGAAGTTCGATGCTTTTGACATTGAGCGGGAGTGCCAGGTAATCATTGAAGAGATACGCATGACTAAGGACGTCCCGGCACAGCAGGTGAATGTGCTTATCGATGAACTGCTGTGGCCGGGGCACCCGCTGGGGCGGGATATAGCCGGCAGTAAGGAATCGGTGACTGCCATTTCCAGGGAGATGATAATCGATTATCTTGAAAGTAGATATGCGCCTGAGAATACGGTGGTCACCGTTGCCGGTAATATCCGGCACGAGGAAGTCGTAGCTGCAATCAGTGAAGCCCTGGCTGGCTGGAATAGCCTGCAGCCCCGTCCCGTGTATCTTGCTTATGAGGAGCAGCAGAATCCCCGTCTGCAAGTCGAGGGGAGAGAGACCGAGCAGTCTCACTTTTGCCTGGCTTTACCGGGACTGCCCCTTCTCCATCCCCGGCGCTTTGTCCTTGACCTGCTTAACGTTGTGCTTGGGGAGGGAATGAGCAGCCGTTTGTTTACCGAAGTCAGAGATAAACTGGGACTTGCCTACAGCGTTCACAGTTATGTGGACCATTTCCTCGACTCAGGCTCGGTAATTGTCTATGCCGGGACCGAACCCAAAAACCTGCGGGTGGCAATCGAGGCTGTCCTGGAGCAGCTTTCAAAGCTGAGAGAGCCGGTCCCCGAGTCCGAGCTGACAAAAGCCAAGGAGTTGTCCAAGGGGCGGATGCTATTGCGTATGGAGGACACCCGTAATGTTGCCGGTTGGATGGGCGGTCAGGAGGTCCTTACCGGGGAAATCCTCACTGTTGACCAGGTGGTGTCTATTGTCGATGCCATCACTGCCGAGCAGCTAATGGAGGTGGCGAGGGAATTAATCACAGGCGACCGTCTCAGGCTGGCGGTGGTCGGTCCTGGTGGTGATGATGGTTCTCTGGCGGGACTGCTGAAGCTGTAAGCCGTTTCTTTTCCGTATTTTTTAACCGTCTTACAGAGATTGCCCGTTATCGTAGTAGAAGCATTCCTTCCGGATACATTCCCGGTTGCGCCTGCTGTAGGTGCATATAATCGGCTGCCCGCATACCCCGCAGTTTTCGGTTGATTGCATAGTTAATTCTTCAGGCATAGTATTTCAAACTGCTTCGCGTTTCAGATTTAGACTCCTATAATCATTATAGGGTCGCTCGGACTCAGGGGTCAAGTATAACTTCGACCGGAGGCGAATTTTATGGTTCAGCAAAGACAGCCGTGGCTTTTTGCCACGGCTGTCTTAAATCGCTTTATGAACGGGTACTACATCATACCCATATCACCCATGCCGCCTCCTCCGCCAGGCATCGCGGGAGCGTTCTTTTCCGGTATATCGGTGACCAGTGCTTCGGTAATCAGGACCATTGCGGCAATACTGGCTGCATTTTCCAGGCTCGTCCTTACTACCTTGGTCGGGTCGATAATACCCTTCTTCACCATATCGCCGAACTCGTCGGCTACGGCATCGTAACCGACACCGACGGCGCTCTTCTTGACGGTATCTACTATAACCGAGCCGTCTTTGCCGGCATTCTCCGCAATCCAGCGAATCGGCTCCTCGATGGCTTTCTTGACGATGTTGACGCCGGTTGCTTCGTCGCCGCTGACCTTAAGAGTGTCTAAAAGTTTGAGGGAATTGAGCAGGGCGACTCCGCCGCCGGGCAGAATGCCCTCTTCGACTGCCGCCTGGGTAGCTGACAGTGCGTCCTCGACCCGGTGTTTCCTTTCCTTGAGCTCGACCTCGGTAGCTGCGCCAACCTTGAGTACGGCGACGCCGCCGGCGAGTTTTGCCTGCCGCTCCTGGAGTTTCTCGCGGTCGAAGTCGGAAGTAGTCTCTTCTATCTGGGCTTTAATCTGTTTGATTCTTGCCTTAATCTCGTCATCGGAGCCTTTGCCCTCGACGACGGTGGTGTTGTCCTTGTCGACCGTTACCCGGCGGGCACGGCCCAGGTCCTCGACGACAACCGAGTCAAGCTTGCGCCCGATGTCTTCCGATATTACCTTGCCGCCGGTGAGAATTGCCATGTCCTCAAGCATCGCCTTGCGACGGTCGCCGAAACCGGGAGCTTTTACGGCTACAACATTTATGGTACCCCGCAGTTTGTTGACCACCAGGGTCGCCAGGGCTTCGCCGTCCACGTCCTCGGCGATAATAAGCAGGTTCTTCGATACCTGAAGTATCTTCTCGAGGGCCGGCAGCAGGTCGGAGACCGCCGAAATCTTCTTGTCGGTAAGAAGTATGTAGGGGTCTTCAATTTCCGCTACCATTCGCTCGGTGTTGGTAACGAAGTAGGCACTGACATAACCGCGGTCGAATTTCATACCCTCGACGTACTCGGTCTCATAGCCAATGCCCTTGGATTCCTCAACTGTGATGACCCCGTCCTTACCTATCTTGTCCATAACCTCGGCGATAAGGTTTCCAATCTCGGGGTCCTTGGCGGTAATGGTGCCTACCTGAGCAATCTGCTCCTTGCCCTTTACCTCCGTGGATACTTTCTTGAGTTCAGCGACGATTGTCCTGGTTGCTATCTCGATTCCCTTTTTCAGTTGCAGGGGTTCGGCTCCGGCGGCTACATTCTTGAAGCCTTCGTTAACGATGGCGTGGGCCAGGATGGTTGATGTGGTGGTGCCATCGCCGCAGGCGTCATTTGTCTTTGTCGCCGCTTCCTTTATTAACTGTACCCCCATATTCTCAAAGGGGTCGGGAAGCTCGATATCCTTGGCAATGGTAACGCCGTCATCGATTACCGATGGCGCTCCCCATCTCTTGTCCAGCGCCACGCAGTGTCCCTTGGGCCCCAGGGTTACTTTAACTGCATCAGCCAGAGTATCTATCCCCTTCTTCAAGGAATGCCTGAGTTCCTCACCAAATATAATCTGTTTTGCCATTTATTCTCCTCCTCACAGATACTACCTGTTTTATTTCCTTTTTGGTCTCTTGGCTAAAATATCGCTTTCGCGCAGAATCATTAATTCTTCGCCTTCAACTTTAATCTCAGTGCCGCCGTATTTGGCATAGATGACTGTGTCGCCGACTTTAACGTCCATAGCTATCCGTTTCCCGTCCTCAGACATTCTGCCCGGACCAACAGCCATAACTTTACCTTCCTGTGGTTTTTCCTTTGCCGTGTCCGGCAAGACGAGGCCGCTCTTTGTCACCTCTTCTTGTTCAATGGGTTTGACCACCAGCCGGTCGGCCAACGGCTCAAGCTTAACTGCCATTCTAGTCCTCCTTCCTAAAATTAAAAACAACCCCGCTAAGGGTCAATTTTTTAGCACTCTAACCCCGAGACTGCTAACTACTACTATAATAGCGCAGGCGGACGTACCCTGCAAATAGACAGGTATTCATATACAGCTAATCACAGTAGCTAATGGGCATTTGAATATAAGAATACTTGTATATTCTCCACGAAGCGCGTTCTTGCTATGTATGTTAACATTAAGAACAAAACATTGAAGCAATGAAGGATATTCTGCTATAATCTGGCGATGGTTATTGACTTTCATACCCATATCTTTCCGCCGCAGATAAAGAAGGACCGCAGCAGGTATATCGATAGCGATCCCTGTTTTGCCGCTCTGTACTCCGATGAAAAAGCCAGGCTGGCTACCGCCGAGGAGCTTATCGAGAGCATGGACAGTGACGGAGTGGATATTTCCGTCGTGCTCAATATAGGCTGGTCGACAAATGAGCTGTGCGTTGAGACCAACGACTATATTCTGGAGTCGATTGCCCGTTACCCGGAGCGCCTGGTGGGTTTCTGCACTGTTCAGCCCCGGTCTGTAAGCGATGCCGTGGATGAAATCGAGCGCTGCGTTAAAGGCGGGATAAGGGGAGTGGGTGAGATGCGGCCGGATACGCAGCTTATCGACCTTGGGGATGAAGAGGTTATGAAGCCGTTCGTCGAGGTAATTAAGAAGCATAATCTCATCCTCCTCACTCACGCTTCCGAGCCGGTCGGCCACCAGTACCCGGGTAAAGGAGCGGTTACTCCGGAACTGCTCTATCCTTTTATTGCCGCCTATCCCGATGTGACCGCCGTCTATGCCCACTGGGGCGGCGGTCTGCCTTTCTACGCCCTGATGCCCGAGGTCAAGAAGGCGATGAGCAACGTTTATTTCGATACCGCGGCTTCGCCTTTTTTATACAGTCCTCAGGTTTATAGTCAGGTCAGCCGGCTGGTCGGCGCCGACAGGATTCTTTTCGGCAGCGATTACCCGCTGCTTGCCCAGGGCCGGTTACTCGGGGAAATCAGGGCGCTGGACCTGCCGGAGGAAACGGAAAAGCTGATTCTATCGGGTAATGCCCGGAGATTACTGGACATATAAAGGATTAAGCGGTGGAGCAAATCCGCAGTTTTATTGCCATCGAACTTCCCGATGAATTGAGGCTGAAACTCGGCAGGATTGAGGCTCAGTTGAAGTCCGGCGGGCAGTCCGGGGTGAAATGGGTAAATCCTGACAGCGTTCACCTGACTTTGAAGTTCCTGGGGAATATTGCCGTCGGCAGGACAGGGGAAATAGCCGGGGCCATCGAGGAAGCTGCCGGGGGAGTGTCTCCTTTCAGCCTGAAGGTAGAAGGGCTGGGGGCTTTTCCGAATTTGAGGCGGGTCCAGGTTGTCTGGGTGGGGTTGGGCGGGGAGATAGATAAGCTGGGCAGGCTTCA
>CAZOUZ010000121.1:0-5633 GCA_964583115.1 uncultured Dehalococcoidales bacterium | reverse complement strand
GGTTCAAAAAATACTTCTTTGATGTTAGAGCCAAGGTACTATTCCCTGTGCGTTATAATCCTGCATTAAAGCCTGACTACGGTAACTCCGTCACCGCCTTCGCCCTGCTCCCCAGCCCGGTAGGACTTGACCAGAGGGTGAGACGAGATAAAGTCCCTGGCTATCTGGCGCACCGTGCCGGTGCCGAACCCGTGAATAATTAGCACCTCGTTAAGAGTAGACATTGAAGCATCGTTCAGGTAGCGGTCGACTTCAACCTCCACTTCATCGGCCCTCTTGCCCCGCAGGTCGAGCCGCGAAGATACCGCCCCGACATCCGGCTTGACGATACCGGTGGTCTTTTCTTTCCGCGCCGCAGTCCCGCCGGGCACTTTTTCGATACCGCTTATCCCGGTTTTCAGCTTTACCTGCCCGACCTGCACTTCGACCTCCTGGGTTTTCTCGAAGACCGAAAGCACCACGCCCTGCTGGTTGATTTCATTCAGGAAAACGGTATCGCCGGCGGAAATCTGCTGCTCTTCTTCCGTTTCCTGCAATTTCGGCGTCCACGCCTCGCTGTTCAGCCGGGACTGCATTGCCGCCAGCGTCTTTTTCGCCGTGTCAACCGCTTCTCTTGTCTTCTTTTTGCGCAGTTCCGAGTTCGCCTGGCGGATTTGCCGGTGGAGCTCGGCGGCTTCCCGAACGACTTTATCCCTGGCTTCCTGGATTGTCCGCTTTTCCTCGTTTTTTAGCTGTTTCAGCCTGGCTTCAAGCTCAGCGTTCTGCATCTTCGCCCGGCCGCTCTCCTTTTCAAGGACTTCACGGACCTCCTGTATCTTCTGCTTTTCAGCCATGATATCGGAAATCATTGTATCCAGGTCGAGGGCGCCCTGTGAAAGCATTGTCCTGGCTTCATTAATAATACCGGAAGGCACTCCCAGGCGGCTGGCGGTAGCCAGAGCGTTGCTCCCGCCGGGGATACCCAGCGTCATGTGATAAGTGGGCGTTAAGGTAGCCGGGTCGAAGTCGAATGAAGCGTTTTGCAGTCCCGGGGTCGTGTGGGCAAAGGCTTTAAGGTCGCCGAAGTGCGTGGTCGCCACCGTCAGGATTCTTAATGAAAGGAAGTGAAGCAGTATGGAGCGCGCCAGGGCGGAACCTTCTCCGGGGTCGGTGCTGGTGCCCAATTCGTCGAGGAGCACCAGACTTTTCCCCGTGGTATTCTCGATGATGCGGACAATGTTCCCCATATGCCAGCCAAAACTGGAAAGGGTCTGCTCGATGCTCTGCTCGTCACCGATATCGGCAAATATATTATCGAATACCGGCAGGCAGGTCTGAGGTGCAGCCGGAATCGGAATTCCCGCCTGCGCCATCATGCTCATCAGGCCGATTGTCTTCAGGGCTACGGTCTTTCCTCCGGTGTTGGGGCCGGTAACGACAAGGATGGAAAAGTCCCGCCCGATTTCAACGGAAAGCGGTACCGCCTTCTTCCCGAGCAGGGGATGCCGGGCATCAACGAGCTTTATAAAGGTATCCGTAGCGTCCTTTTTGTCAGTGTCGGAGAAACTTGTCAACTCAGGACTCGACGCATTGGCTGCCCGCGCGTATTTGGCTTTAGCCAGGGCTACGTCCAGCACGGCAAACGCTTCCACGCTGAGTGAAATTCCGGACTCGTGATTGCCAACCGATATACTGAGGTCGCGGAGAATCCTTTCCACCTCGCGTTTTTCTTCCGTTACCAGTTCACGGATGTTGTTCCCCAGTTCTATAGCCGCCCACGGCTCGACGAAAACGGTAGCGCCGGTATTGGATACATCATGAGTAATCCCCTCGATTTCCTTTCTGAACTCGTTTTTAATCGGTATGACGTACCGTCCCTCGCGTTCGGTAATAATAGCCTCCTGGACTACCCTCTGCCCTTTCGGCGTCCTTATTATCGCTTCCAGGCGCTCTCGCAGGGTCTGGTGCGCTCTTTTTAGTCTCGTCCTGATGCCGGTCAATTTTTTGGAAGCCCGGTTCAGCACCTCGCCGTTGGGAGACAGGCAATGGGCGATTTCCTTTTCTATATCGGGAAGCTCCGCGATGTCCCTGGCAACCTCCCAGAGCAGCGGGATATCTTTCGCCATTCTGCTGATGCTGCTGCGGACATGCCGCATTACGCCGAGCGTCTGCTGGACTTCTATCAGGGTCATCGGCTCGAGTGTCCTGCCTAGGCTCGCCATCCTGGCCGCCTCCCTGATATCGGAGGCTCCGCCGACGCTGAAACTCGAATCGAGCGAAAGCAGGTACCGCGCTTCCTCATACTGGCTCAACCGCAAAGTTATTTCGTCATAGTCGGAAAGCGGCGACAGACCGAGAATAAGCTCCCGCCCCGCAGAAAAGGACGAGTAGTCGGCAAGTATTTTCCTGATTTCGGAAAACTCCAGTATTTCCAGACTTTTTTCATCCATAAGCAGTCCCCATTTTTGAAGTTACCTTTGATTATAGCACGTCAGCCGGGATACACCAGCTTAAAAGAACGTCTGATAAGGGAAAGTCTGTAAAAATGCGGTAGCTGGAAACGAGCAAAACAGGCAGGTAAGCGTCCGGGAAGTCGGGAGGATTATTTACCGATAACCAGTTTTCTCACCGCCTGGCCCAGTCCGTCGATGGTGAGCGGGTACATCGGGAACAGCTTGCCGATTATCTGGACAGAGTTATTAATCCAGAAACGCTCCTCGACAGGATTCATCCAGACACGGTGGGTGAAGTGGTTGGCGATAGTCTTCAGCCGGACCAGTCCCGGTATTTCATTACGCTCGAAGTAGTAAATAGCGCCGTACTTTTCCGTAAGCTCCCAGAGGCCCATCATTGCGTCTCCGACCAGCAGCAGCTTGTAGTCGGGCTCCAGATTGCGCAGCAGGTCTTCGGTGGCGATAGCCTCTTTTCGCATCTCCATATCCTGGTAAAGCTGGTCGTAAACGCAGTTGTGGAAATAGTAGTACCTGAACTCTTTGAAATGACTGCTTGAGTGGGCCGCCGTGAATAGCTGGCTGCACATCTCCGCATACGGGTCCATTGACCCTCCGGCATCCATCAACAGCAGCACTTTCACCGTGTGCTTGCGGCTCCGCCGCCACATCAACTCGATATCGCCGGCATTATCGGCGCAGACCTTTATCGTCTTTTCAAGGTCGAGTTCGTCCTCGACGCCTATCCGGTTAAGCTGCCGCAGACCCCTCAGCGCCATCTTCATCTGGCGGACGTCGAGAACCAAATCGTTGCGGTAGTTGCGGTATCTCCTCTCCTGGGCAATCTGTATAGCGCCGCTGCCTCTGGGCTCGCCGCCAATCCTTATTCCCTGGGGATGGCGCCCGGAATGTCCGAAAGGAGAGCGTCCCCCCCTGCCTATCCATTTATCGCCGCCGTCATGCTGCTCGGTCTGCTCTTTCAGCCTTTCCTCAAGCTGTTTCAGCAGCTCGTCAAAGCTCATATTCTCCATAGCGGCTCGCAGCTCCTGCCTCTCCGCTTCGTCGAGAAATGTTTTGTCATAGGGGTCTTTGAGCCACTCAAGAACCTGCTCCAGAATCTCGGCGGGGACTTCTATCCCCCTGAAATACTCCTGGAAGGCGATATCGTACTGGTCGTAGTAGGTCTCGCTCTTTACCAGCATCGCCCTTGCCAGGTAATAGAACTCGTCAAGATTGTTGACGTAGCCGCCGGCGATAGCTTCGATAAAGGTCATCCACTCGGTAATCGAGACCGGAACATTCCTATTTCTCAGGATGTAAAAAAAGTTGGTGAACATATTTACCGTCGCCGGGTGTAAAGATTGGTATCTGGCCCGCTCATATAGTTATTTAAAAAGTAATCGTAGTCCGCCTCTTTCTTCAGCAGGGTGCCGGCAAAAGGTATCTCGGCGGCGATTCTGCTATGGCTGATGCCGCCGACAATCAAAGCCTGTAGCCAGTCAATCAGCTCGCTGGTGGACGGTTTCTTCCTGAACTCTTCGACTTCCCTCAGCGCGTAAAACGCCCTCTGGGCTTCGTTGAGAAGACCGTTTTCAATATCGGGGAAATGCACCCGGACGATTTGCTCCATCAATTCGGAGTCGGGGAACTCGATATAGTGGAATATACAGCGCCGCAGGAAGGCATCCGGCAGTTCCTTCTCGGCATTGCTGGTGACAATCGTTATCGGCCGGTGTTTGGCAGAGATGGTCTCATTTGTCTCCGGAATATAAAAACTCATTTCATCAAGCTCGTTAAGCAGGTCGTTGGGGAACTCGATATCAGCCTTATCTACCTCGTCAATCAGCAGTACTACCTGCTCCGGAGAAGCAAACGCCTGCCCCAGTTTTCCCAGCTTGATGTACTGCTTGATATTGGATACGTCCTTATCGCCGAAACGGCTGTCGTTAAGCCTCTGCACCGTGTCGTAGACATAGAGCCCTTCCTGGGCTTTGGTGGTCGATTTTATATTCCATATAAGCAGCTCCTTCTCCAACCCTCTGGCTATACTGTGGGCGAGGAGCGTTTTCCCCGTCCCCGGCTCCCCTCTGATTAAGAGCGGCCTTTTCAGGGCTATTGATACATTGACTGCGTTTCTGAGCGGTGTAGACGTAACATAATCAGCCGAACCTGTGAATTTGTCAAAACCATCGCTTCCCACTGGCTAACTACCTCCTTTACTCTGCCGGGACAATCACTTCCCCCGGTCCTGATACAATGAGGGATTATGCTTGAATCCGGTGATAAATTGTGCGGCTAAAGTTTCTTCCGGTATGAGAGCATATTTTTAGCTTCATAGCTGACCGCGCAATACGCTACAATTCTATCAGCTTTCGTTTGCTCTTATCAAGTTTACCGGATATCCCCCAAACGGAACTCCCCCCTCTGAAGAAGAGGGGGGAGCCAGGAGGTGAGACTGACAGAAGACCGATTCGGCTATCTCAGGCGATTTCACCTGCCCGATAGCCGGGAAGAAGAGGACCAAACTATACAGCCGGCGGTTCCGCCTCTAAAAACCGGATTAATCGTTTACAGCATTTCTTTTCCGGTTCAATCATCGACCTGCCGCCGGGACTTTTCCTTGAGACTTCGCTTGTGGACCGGCATACTATATTTTTCAAGGAATTTATTGAAGTCGTCTATATGTATCCGGTAGTGCCCCTCCGGCAGTCTGAATGCCGCCAGATGCCCTTTCGCAATCCAGCGCAGTACCGTTATCTTGCTCACCCCGCAATACTCGGCGATAATACCGGTAGTGAGATAGTCCTTATTCGACTGTTTCGGAGCTTTACTCAATCCGGTTTCCTTTCAATATAATATCTATACGGGTGTGCCATAAGCTAGGGATGTAACGGTTGCCACACGTGGAATAAGTATGCTATGCCTTTCTCTGCGAATAAATAGCCCATTAGTAGCCTTTGATATGGGCAAATAGTACTACCGCAGCGGACGAGATTGCAGCGGCGACCTCAAACCATAAACCCCCGGACGGTCAAATGTTTATAAAACCTTTATAAAACCTTTATACAATCTTTATTATTTTTATGTATCTCTTTATGCTTATGTGGTAAATTTAGAACTGAACAGGTTTTCGTAACGTTGAGGGGGCGAAATGGAGAAGGTTAGCGTTTTTCTGGCTGATTGGCAGGTGCTCTTCCGTGAGGG
>CAZOUZ010000120.1:0-5652 GCA_964583115.1 uncultured Dehalococcoidales bacterium | reverse complement strand
GGGTGCTCTAGTTCAGGAAAGAAGTCATTTGCCAGAGCCTGGGGGTCGCTGGCAACCTCGAAAGGTGTCTGTACCCGCCCGTAGATAACATTATACTTTCTAAAAATCGGCTCCCACTCTGCCATAGTCTTGCCGGCGAGGATTTCATCGATGATACGAATCAGTTCCACGCAGTTGTCCGACCGTGCCTCCATAGTGGCGTACTTCGGGTCATTTTCCAGTTCAGGGCGGTCAATAGCCTGGCAGAAATTGGGCCAGTTGGTGACTGACTGAAGCATTGCCATCCAGAACCATCTGTCGTCTTTGGTGCGGTAGCTGTTCCATAGCGGATTGAATGCCCTGGTGCGGTCATTCCGAACAGACTCCCGTCCGGATAAAGCTGCCTGGATGTCCATACCGAGGGTCCAGACGGCTGCCTGGTACAGGGAAATCTCTATTTCCTGTCCTTTACCCGTCTTTTCCCTGTTAAGCAGGGCGGCGCAGACGGCAGCCACAACGTGGGCGCCGGTCATACTGTCTATCATACCGGGGCGCTGCGGAGCCGGGATACTTCCGGGCTCACCGATAATGTACATCATTCCCGAGCGTGCCCATCCGGCAGCAAAATCATAGCCCCGTTCGTCTTTATCGGGACCTTTCGTCCCGTAGCCGGTAACAGCGGCATGGATAAGCCGGGGATTAATCTTGCTGAGGGTTTCATAGTCAAGCTGGAGCTTCTCGAGCGAGGCGTATTCGTAGTTATACAAAAAAACATCCACGGTTTCAATCAGCTTGTGGCAGACCTCCAGTCCTGACGGTGTTTTCAGGTCTATTGCCAGACCTTTCTTGTTCCTGTTTAATAGCTGCATTACCCAGTTGATTGCGCCGGTCTCTATTCCCTGGGCCTGTCTCAGCCCCCGGTGCTGTTCGCCGATGAGTGACTCCAGTTTAATTACCTCGGCTCCCCAATCGGCTAACATGGTGCTGGCGGCGGGAATAACGACGACCTGTCCCATTGAGACCACCCTGATTCCTTCGAGTATGCCTGCCATCTCAACAGTCTCCTTCCTTAAATTCTCTGCCGTTTATTTGAACCAATTTAGCTTATAATAAATGTGTATAATTATCAATACTGGCGCCGCTGGCCGACCCTGCCAGACAATGAAAAAGGGAGTTTTCAAAAATGGCGAAGCCTTCCGGGGAAATAACGGGGTGTTTAAGAGGGGCGAAGCCCCTCTTAAACTTCATTAAGGGTGGCGGGCGGGAATAGATATAAAAATACAGGGGGATAGGGTTACCTTAACAAGGACCGGGAAATAAAGAGACGATGAACATTCTCTTTTTTTAATGGAAGTTAATTTACTGTGATATAATAACCCCAGAATATAATAGAGGTGATTCGGATGAGCTCTAAAGCGGTAACCGTATATCTTTGCCTCGGCTCGAACATGGGAAACCGCCAGGGAAACCTGGACAAGGCAATGGACTTCCTCTCACAGAGATTGCCGCTGGGGAAGGTATCTTCGATATATGATACCGAGCCGGTGGGCAATACCGAGCAGCCCCGATTCCTCAACCTGGTATGTGAGGTCTTTACCCGCCTGGCGCCGGAAGAGCTGCTCACCCTGGCAAAGGGCATTGAAATAAAGCTGGGCAGAGCCGCTCCCAACACACCCAACTCGCCTCGCCCCATTGATATAGATATCCTCTTTTACGGAGACGAGGTAGTCAATACGGAAGAGCTTGTGATTCCTCACCCCAGACTGACGGAAAGGGCTTTCGTCCTGGTGCCCCTTGCCGAGATTGTCCCGGACCTGGTGCATCCGGTAAGCGGCAAGACCGTCAGGGAACTGCTGGGAGAAACAACCGAGACACAGGGCGTGCTCAAGTGGGAAAACAGCTAGGGAGGAATAATGTACCAGGTATCAATAGAGAGACATATTGATGTCGCCCATTACCTGAGGGAATATCAGGGCAAGTGTGAGGCACTGCACGGGCACCGCTACCGGATAATTGTAAAAGTTGAAGCCCCGCAGGTTAACGAGATAGGCCTTGCCTACGATTTCACGGTGCTGAAGCGGCAACTGGATGATATTATTGCGCGGTTCGACCACACCTGCCTCAATGACGCGCCGCCCTTCGATAAGATAAACCCGTCTTCGGAAAATATCGCCCTTACAATCTACAATGAGCTTGCCCCCGGACTGGCAGGAGACCCGGCTTCCCTGGCCTGCGTGGAAGTATGGGAGTCTCCGGATAGCTGGGTCAGTTACAGCCCCGACTAGTCGCGCTGGTCCGGCGGCAGCAGATTGGGGATGGCATCCACGATAGGATAGCTCTCATCACACTTACGGCAAAGAAGAGAGCCGCAGACCACTTCTTTTTCGTTCTCCTCTTCCACGGTAAGCTCAAGCTCTCCCTTGCACACCGGGCAGGCAAGAATCTCCATAAGCTCTTTTTTCATAGCCCAATTATAGCATAATTCCCTTGCGCTTTTGGGGCTTGCCGTGCTACTATTTCCCACACCAAAAGAGGAGGACTGTAAAATGGCAAAGATAAGTGAAGAAGCGAAGAAGATAATAAGCGATGTGCACCCGGCAATGGTAGCCACTGCCGGTAAGAGCGGCAAGCCGAACGTCTCTCCGAGAGGCTCATTCAGAGTCCTCGACGATGAGCATGTTATCTTTACCGACGGCGGCAGGATGTACACCCTGGCTAACCTGAGGGAAAACCCGAAGATTTCGGCAATCGTCTATAATGCCGAGACCCGCCAGGGCTGCCGGCTCTGGGGAACGGCGGAAATTATAGAAAGCGGGGAAACGTTCGATAAGATGGCCGCCGAGGCTGCTGCCAGGGGAATAACCATAGAGCATGCCGTCAGTATAAAGGTGGAAGAAGAAGCCACTTTTTAGAAATGCGAAACATAAAGTACCTTATATTCGATTGCATGGAAACCCTGGTTGATATTGACGAATTCAACGAGACAGGGGACTATGCTTTTCACACCTACCACGGCTCGGGAGCCGAAACCTATTGGAATGGCTTCGACCATTTTTATCAGGAATATTTAAAGGTTAGAAGCACGTTAGCCAGGCAGCTACCTGAGAATGAAGAATATGGCTTCCGCACCCTGTTTCGGTTAGTCTGTGAGTCCAACGGCCAGATTAACCGCAATGAAGTAAACCGCATAACGGATACGCTCTTTAATAACTACTGGAAAAACTATGCCGGTAAATGCCAGGTTGATAACAACGTCAAAGAGACATTATTATCACTTGAGAAAAAATACGGATTAGGAATTTTAAGCAACTTCAAAGTCGAAGGTGGCATTGAAGCACTTCTGGAAAACAACGGTATCAGTCATCATTTTGATTTTGTTATTACGTCAATATCGGTAGGATGGAGGAAACCGGACAGGCGAATCTATGAAGCCGTAATGAATAAAACAAATTACCCACCCGAACAGCATCTATTTATAGGCGATGACTATGACAATGATTTCCAGAAGCCCAGAATGATGGGAATGAGGACTATACTCTTTGACCGGAAAGACAAATACCCGCACATTGTGGATAGAATCAAGAGCATCTCCGCTCTTAAAGAAATATTATAGCGGAACCAGGATTTAGTCCTGCCTCCCTGCGTCCTTCATTACCCGGGAATAGATATCCAGAAACTGGGCCAGTATCCGGGCGGTGGCTCCCCAGATTATTTTCCCCTTGTAGTTATAGAAATAGGTGATGATTAGCTTACCGTCCACAGTATCGGTCTCGTGCCGCAAACTGTCCTTATTCAGCAGCGCTGAAATCGGGACTTCGATTATTTCAGTCACTTCCCTCGGGTCTATCTTGAATTTATACGGCCATGGGATAGCAGCCACAAAAGGGGTAATAAGATAGTTTGTACCTATGGTGGGCGTGTTATCCAGTTCTCCAAGCACCTCGGCCGCTCCGGCATCCAGCCCTATTTCTTCTTTACATTCTCTCAGGGCAGTATCGAGCAGAGTCACATCCTCCATCTCATTAGCTCCGCCGGGGAAAGATATCTGGCCTTTATGCTCTCTTACCGTGTCCGTCCTCTTGGTAAACAGAATGTGATATTCTCCCTGTTTAAGAAATATTGGAATCAGCACTGCCGAGGACACACGATTGCCGACAACATGGTGTCTCCGATTCTTAAAAAGGTCTTTCTTTTGTCTCTGAGAAAGGGCTTCCTTGATTTGTTGCAGCATTGATATCTATAGTAGCACTCCGGCAACAATCAGTTCAAATTGCCCGGACCGAATCCATATTTTCAGGTTTGCGCTGATACTACCGATAACGTATAATGGCAGGTTGGATGAGTGATTCTTATTAAAACAAGGAGACAAATAGATGTCAGGTGTACTCGAAGGTCTTAAAGTAGTAGCAATGGAGCATATGGAGGCCATTCCCGTTGCTACTGTCTGGATGGCGGATTGGGGAGCGGACGTGCTGAAGATTGAACCCCTTACCGGAGATATGTTCAGGGGTTTGCAGGCAGCCCACGGTACCAGTACGGATATAAAACGCCAAGGAGCCGAGGTGAGGTGGTCGTTCCAGTTATTTAACCGGAATAAAAAGAGCGTGGCGTTGAATCTGAAATCAGAGCGGGGAGCAGAAATACTCTATAAACTCGTCGAGAAAGCCGATGTTTTCATGTCCAATTATACTCCGAATGCTCTTAAAAACCTGAAAGCCGACTATAATACTCTCAGTAAGATTAATCCCAGATTGGTTTACGCTACGATAAGCGGTTATGGGTCGGTAGGGCCGGACAGAGACCTGCGGGGCTTCGACCACGCCGCCGGATGGGCACGCTCCGGAATGCAGAATATGATAGGTGAGCCGGGAAGCGCTCCGCCGAGACTGCCGGGAGGCACAATCGATCGCGGAGTGGCGGCGCCGCAATGTCTCGCCGGTGTCCTTGCTGCCCTGCTCCACCGGGAAAAGACTGGTGAAGGCCAGGAAATAGAAGTATCGCTTTTCCAGTCCGGTGTCTGGGCAATCGCATTGCCTCTTCAGAGTGCCATCGTCGGCACCCCGATGCCCAAAACTGTTCGCACAAAAGAGGTAAATCCTTTGTATACTGTCTACCGTACCGGGGATGACCGCTGGTTTCAGATGTCGATGATTCAGCCGGACCCGTACTGGTCGCCTTTCTGCAAGGCGGTAGAAAAGCCGGAACTGGAGAACGACCCTCGCTTCGATAGCATGGCTAAGAGAGCGGAAAACTGCGAGGAATTGATACGCATTATAGACGAAGCCATAGCTACGAAGACTATGGAGGAGTGGGACCCCATTTTCAGAGAATACAACCTTATATATGCCAAGGTCCAGAATAGCACCGAGGTTATCAATGACCCCCAGGCGCTGGCGAATAATTTCTACGTGGACTTACCCCACCCGCAGGGAACATTCAAGGTGGTAGCCACCCCGGTCAAGTTCCACCAGAATCCGGCCGAGGTGAGAGCTCCGGCACCGGAGCTGGGGCAGCACACCGAGATGACCCTCCTTGACCTGGGCTATAGCTGGGAAGATATCGCCAAACTGAAAGAGCAGGGAGCAATCCTTTAGATTTTTTATATTAGTTCTATATGGAAAACCCATCCCCTCTTTTATTTATCTATTCCCGCCTGCTTGCCTCCGCTGACCT